>CAIXSE010000098.1 GCA_903921965.1 uncultured Thermoleophilia bacterium
CGACGTGCGCGGCCGGGGCAACAGCGACGGCGACTTCGTGCCCTTCCTGCGCGACGCGAGCGACGGCTACGACGCCGTCGAGTGGATCGCCGCGCAGGACTGGTGCGACGGCAAGGTGGCCCTGCACGGCGGGTCGTACACCGGCATCAACCAGTACCTGATCCTGGCGGCGGCGCCGCCGTCGCTCAGGGCGATCACGCCCGATGCATGTACGGGACACGGAATCGATCTGCCCGACGTGCCCCACGGAGGCATCCCGCTCCTGAACGGGTTCTCGTGGCGGCGCCTGGTGAGCAACCGCGGCACGCAGTTCAACATCGGCGGCGACATGGCCCACTGGCACCGGCACCTCTACGAGGCGGCGGTGGCCGGGGCGTCGTTGGTCGAGGCCGCCGGCGCTGCCGGAGCACCGGTCGACGAGCACTCCCTCGCCGACGTCGACCATCCCGAACCCGGCCCTCGATGGGAGCAGTTCCTCGCCCAGCCCGAGCAGCTCGCGACGACGACGGTGCCCGTGCTCTCGATCACCGGCATGTACGACGACAGCAGCGGCGGGACCATCCGCAACTGGCGGCGCTTCGCCCGGCACGCACCGGCCGAGGTGGTGGCCCGGAGCCACCTCGTGATCGGCCCCTGGGACCACATGGGCACGCACTTCGGCGAGGGCAGGGTGGGCGAGCTGGTCTTCGGGCCCGAAGCCACGGTGCCGCTCGCGGAGCTGCGCCGCGACTGGCTGCGTCACATCCTTCACGACGGCCCCCCGCCCGAGTTCCTGCGCGACCGGGTCATGCTCTACCTCGCCGGCGCGGAGCGCTGGATCTCGGCTCCGTCGCTCGAGGCGGCCACCACCGGGAGCGTGAGAAGGCACCTGCGTTCCGTGGATGGGCCGATGGATGCGACCCACTCGGGCTTCATCGACGACGCGCCGGCTGCGGGACCTGACGCCGCCTTCACCTGCGACCCCTTCGACCTGCGCACGCACGACGTGGAGCTGCAGCCGCGGCCGGCCGGGAGCGGACCCGAGTCACCCTTCCACGGCCAGCCGATGAACAGCCTCGTGCACGTCCTCGGCGGCAACGACCCGACCAACCCGCGCTTCGTGCTCGACCTCGACGGCCAGGGCGTGGTCTACACGTCGCGCGTCCTCGCCGAGGACATCACCGTCGTCGGCGAACCCGAGTTGTACGTGCGCCTCGTCTGCGACCAGCCGGATGCCGATATCGCGGTGCTCCTGCACGAGATCACGCCGATGGGCGACTCCATCTTCCTCAGCAGTGACGTGCTGCGCCTCAGCTGCCGCCGACTGGACGGCTCCCACGAGTACCTCATCCCTGGGGAGCCGACTGACGTCATCTTCCGCGCCTTCAAATGGTGCACGCGCACGGTGCGCGCCGGCAGTCGCCTGCGACTGGCGGTCCGCCACGCCTACGCGATCCAGCTGACGCCGTACCCCCACGGCCGCCCGGCCGATGCCCCGGCCGCGCACGTGCGCATCCTGCACGACGCCGCATCAGCGCCGCGCCTCGTCCTGCCGACGGGTGCGCCATGAGCGGCGTCGTCACCCTCGTCACCGGCGCCGCCTCTGGCATCGGCCTGGCCTGCGCCCGCCGCCTCGTCGCGCGCGGCGACCGCGTGGTCTGCGTCGACCTGTCGCCCGACACCCCGGATCTCGCCGCCGAGATCGGCGCCGCGCTGGGCCTCGTCGTCGACGTCGCCTCTTCGGCCGCCTGCGACGCGGCCGTGACGGCGGCCGTGGAACAGCTCGGTCACGTGGATCACCTCGTGGCCGCCGCGGGCATCGAGCTGACCGGTCCCGCCCACGAGATGGACGACGACACCTGGCAGCGCGTGCAGCGCGTGAACGTGGACGGGTGCTTCTTCATGGCCCGCGCCGTGGGCCGTCACCTGATCTCCCGCGGGGCGGGCGGGAGCATCGTGCTGCTGGGCTCGATCAACTCACAGATCGCGATGCCCGGCCAGGTCGCCTACGTGACGTCGAAGGGCGCGGTCCTGCAGCTCGGCCGCGGCCTCGCCATCGACTGGGGCCGCTACGGCATCCGCGTCAACGTGGTGGGCCCCGGGGTGATCGACACGCCGATGAACGCGGCCAGTCTGGCCGATCCCGAGCGCACGGCCTACTACGCGCGC
>CAIXSE010000099.1 GCA_903921965.1 uncultured Thermoleophilia bacterium
AGCGCCTCGATCTCAAGCCCGGCCAGCAGGTCTCGTTCGTCGAGCGCAACGGGCTCGTGACCATGGTCCCCCAGCGTCCGCTGAGTGAGCTCAGGGGGATCCTCAAGGGCGCCGACAGGACCGGCTATCGCGACAAGACGGACCGGTACTGAGGTGGACCGCGTGGTCGATTCCTCGGTGTGGATCGAGTACTTGGGGGAGGGCCCGCTCGCTGCGGAGGCGACTCCGTACCTGGAACCGCCCGAAGAGGTCATTACGCCCACCGTCGTCATGTACGAGGTCTATCGCTGGGCGCGTCGCGAAGGTGGCGACGCTCCCGCCATGGAAGCCGTCGCTCACATGGAGCGCACTCGGCTGGTGTCCGCCGACCCTGCCGCGGCGATCGTCGCCGCCGAAGTCGGCGCGGAGCGCGGATTGGCCACTGCCGACGCCTTCGTGTACGGCGCATCCCGTCTCGAGGGATGCAGGCTCGTGACGCTCGACGGCGACTTCCGCGGCCTGCCCGGGGTGACGCTGATCGGGGAAGACGGGTAGCGGCTGTGGCCGCCGCGCAAGGAGAAGACCCGGCGGCCGCGAAGCACGTGACCCATGGCTGCCGGACGCCGACCCTTCCTCTCGGCCCGCAAAGTGCGGGCGTCCGACCTGTTCCTCCTCGCCTGGGTGCTCGCCTGGTGCGTCGTGGGCGTCGCCGTCGGGCGCGCCATCTGGGACGTCGGGGCGATCGCCGACCCGGTCATCCGCAACGCCGCCGCGGTGGGCGACGCCACCCACAGCCTCGACAAGCTGCGCTCGGTGCCGCTGGTCGGCGGCGTCCTGGGCGGGGCCGTGAGCGGCGTGCGGGCCCCGTTCGAGAAGACCCGGGAAGAGGCGCAGGTCGTCAAGGACCGCATCCACCAGGTCGCGGTGGCCGTGGCGCTGGTGCTCATCCTCCCGCCGTCGCTCCTCGCCCTCCTGTTCTACCTGCCCTTCCGGCTGCGCTGGCGCCGCGACGTCGCCGCCGTGCGCGCGGCGCTGCGGCGCGACCCGTACGACGTCGTCCTGCAGCGGTACCTGGCGCTCAGGGCCGTGCAGGGGATGCGCTACGACGAGCTGCGCGCCCTTGGCGAGGATCCCTGGCGGGACATCGTCTCGGGGCACGCCTGGCCCCTGGCCGACGTCGAGCTCGACCGCCTGGGGCTGGTGCGGCGCGTCTGAGGTGTGCGTGGCGCCTGCGGGCTCTGTTCCCGGCCGCGCGCATCACGGTTGGCCGTGCGGGCCCGGTGGTACACTCCGCAGGCAAGCCAGGTGGCCGCGTCGGGGCCGCGTCGCGCCGCTCTTCGGAGCCCGCGAGGCCTCCCGTCGAGGAAAGTCCGGACACCACAGAGCAGGGCGCTGGCTAACGGCCAGCCGGGGAAACCCGAGGGAAAGCGCAACAGAGAGCAGACCGCCAGCGGCCTCTTCGGAGGTGCGGGTAAGGGTGAAACGGTGAGGTAAGAGCTCACCAGCGGTCCTGGTGACAGGCCGGCTCGGCAAGCCCCGCCCGGTGCAAGGCCAAATAGGGGAGTGTTTGAGGGTTGCTCGCCCGAGACTCCCGGGTTCCGGCCGCATGAGCCGTCCGGCAACGGACGGCCGAGATGGATGGTCACCCACGACAGGATCCGGCTTACGGCTTGCTACAGAGAGGCCCCTCGACCCGGCAGGGTCGAGGGGCCTCTCCATCTCTGCCGCCACAGGAGGCGGAGCGTGCGGAGGGAGTGTCCGTTCGAGGCCACTCGAAGAAGTCTGAGGATCCGATTCTCTGATCCTCAGCTTTCCGCGAGTGCCCGCACTCCTCGTGGGCGCCGCCGTCGCGGGTGCCCCCGGGCGCGCGCGACGGGAGAGGCGTGCGCGTGGCGCGGGCGGCCCTGCGGCCTCAGCCGCTGCGCCCGGCGCGGTTTCGGACGAGGCGCCGCGCGCCGCGCGCGGTCCCCTCGCCGATGGCCATGCCGATGAGCGATCCGGCGAGCACGTCGCCGGGGTAGTGCACGCCGCTGTGCACGCGCGAGTACGCCACGGTCGTCGCGAGGGCGCGCAGCGGGAAGCCGGCGCCGGGGTACCAGGCGCTCACCGCCTGGGCGAACGCGAAGGCCGAGGCCGAGTGGCCCGAGGGGAACGACGTGGACTCGGGCATCTCCACGTGCCGCTCGACGAAGGCGTCTTCGCCGGCGGCGCGAGCCGGTCGCCGGCGCCGGCCGACGCGCTTGAGCGGCTGGTTCACGATGAGCGAGTTCAGGCCGACGGCCACGGCACCGGTCACGGCCGCGCGGCGGCCGCGGCGCCCGCCGAAGGCGAACAGCGCCGCGGCGATCGCGAGCCACAGCTTCGAGTTGTCCGCGGCCTGCGTCACGAGGCGCAGCGGCTTGTCCAGCTGCGGCGTCGCGGTGCCCTCGACGGCGCGGTACACCGCGAGGTCGACGGCCTTCAGCTCGGCGAGGACGGCGCGTGCCGTACCGGTCGCGGTCTCCGTCACGTCGGTCATCGTGCTCCCTTCACGGGTCTGCCGATCGCCATGCGCCAGACGTCGGCCGAGAGTGTGCGCAGAGGTATCGAGCGGGCCGCGGGCGAGAGGCCGATGGCCCCGGCGGACCGCCGCACGCGCAGCACGCCGGGACGCGAGGTGAAGACGAGCGGCGGGTCCATGGTCAGTGCTTCGCCGTCGAGACCCACCGCGACCGGAGCGTCCGAGTCCACGGTCAGCGACGGCACGGCCCACGCGTCGAAACCCTCCGTCCTGCCGGTGGCGCCGGCGACGATGTCGGCGATCAGCATGGTCGCCGCCACGCCGTCGGGGACCAGCACCGACATGACGCCCAGCTGGCCGGTGTCCAGCCGGGGTCGCGACGCCAGGCCGCGGACGGTGGAGCCGTAGGGGCCGTTGGAGACCTGCAGCACCTGGACCCCTTCGCGGGGCTCTCCGTCGGGGCCGGTGAAGCGGAGGTCGAACGGCTGCGAGTCGGGGCCGAGCATCTCGGGCAGCGCCGCGAGTGTGGTCTCGCGCTTGTTGTCGCGATACTCGGGCGACTGCACGATGGTCGCGTAGAGGCCGAGGGACACGTTGTTCACGAAGACGCGGCCGTTCACGTCTCCCAGGTCGATGCGCTGCTCGAAGGCGTCGCCGTAGGCGTCGAGGGCACCCACGACGTCGTTGCGGTCGAGGCCGAGGTCGAGGGCGAAGTGGTTGCGCGTGCCGGCGGGGACGACGACCATGCCGACGCCGCGCTCGGCGGCCACGGCGGCGACCAGCGCCTGCGAGCCGTCGCCGCCCGCCATGCCGAGCACGTCGACGCCGCGGTCCACGGCGTCGTGCGCGAGGCGGCGCAGGTCGTCGCCGGGCTGCATGACCACGGGCTCGATGCCGCGAGTCTTGCACTCGTCCACGAGGTGGGACTTCTCCGCCTTCCCGCCCCCGGACTTGAGGTTCATGATCAGCACCCCCCGGCGGGCGGCGGGGACGGGCGTGCCCGGCGTCCTGCTCCGCACGAGGGTGCGCCGGTCGCGGGACAGCGCGTACCTGGCGAGGCTGACGGCCACGAAGATGGCCACGATGCGCGCGATCAGCGAGATGACCATGAGCTCGCCCTTGGCGATCTCGAACACGACGATGCCGGCGAAGGCGACGACGGCGACCGTGGCGGAGAGCCAGCGCAGGGCGCCCTTGCGCGTGAGCGTGTCCCACGCGGACACGCCGAGTACCACCAGAAGGACGGCCTGGCCGAGGAAGAGGACCGGGTCGGTCAGGATCATCCGCAACGTGTCGGCGAGCACGTAGACGCCGAGGAGCACGGCGGCCACGGCGGCGAGGCGGCGGCGCAGCGGCGGCCGCCCGGGTGCACCGGTCACGTCGGGGCCGCGCATCCCGCGGCCGTTCCTGTCGAGACAGCGTCCATGGTCTGCGGCGGATTCTCGCACAGGCGCACGGGGCCGGCACCTGGGGGCGCCGTCCGGCGGCTCCGGCGAGAGGCGCGCGCCCGGCCGCGGGTTCCCCGGCCGCAACGCCGGCGGTATGCTCCCGTCCCGTGAGACCGACCGCCGCACAGATGGCCGCTTCGCTGGGGCTGCAGCCGCACCCCGAGGGGGGCTACTACCTCGAGACCTACCGCAGCGAGGTGACACTCTCCACGCCGCGCGGCGAGCGCCCGGCCTCCACGGCGATCCTCTTCCTCGTCACCGAGGGCTCGCCGAGCAAGCTGCACCGCCTGTGGAGCGACGAGCTCTGGGTCTTCCAGGGCGGCCTGCCGCTCGAGCTGGTCACGGTGTCGCCCGAGGGGGAGCTGGGGACGCGGGTCCTGGGCGACCTCGAGGAGATCGTGCGCAGCCGCGACCACGGCATCGCGCCGACCGAGGAGCTCCCCGTCGGCCTGCCGGCGGGCTCCGGTGAGTGGCTGCTCCAGGCCCTCGTGCCGGCGGGCAGCTGGCAGGGCGCCCGCCTCTCCGGCGGCCCGCACCTGCCGGCCGACTACGCCTGGTCGCTCGTGAGCTGCGTCGTCACGCCCGGCTTCGACTTCGCCGACTTCGAGATGGGCGAGCGTGAGGCGCTGCTGGCGGCGTACCCGCAGCACGCGGAGGTCATCGGCGCGCTGACCTGAGGTCGCGTCCGGCCCCGGTCATCCGTCTGGGGCGCGTGGTACGCTCGCCGCCCATGGCAGGCGCCGACGGCACAGGGTCCGGAGTTCTCGTCAGCGGCCGCTTCCCCGGTCTCGAGGAAGCGCTGTGCCGGCGCGTGGCCGAGCTCAAAGATGGGCGGCCGCTCGCGCCGCTCACCGTTGTGGTCGGCTCGTCGGCGGTGCGCACACACGTCGGAGACCTGCTCATCCGCCGCCTCGGCGGCGTCGCGAACGTCGCCGTCGTCACGTTCGCGCGCTACGCCGCCGACCTCATGGCCTGCTCGTCGCAGTCCCCGGTGCTCGGGGGGCCGGCGCGCGAGCGCCTGGTGCGGCGGCTCGTCTCGGCCAACACTTCGGCGCTCGGGTACTTCCGTCCCGTGGCCGACCGTCCGCACTTCGCGGCAGCCCTCGCGGCCACGTTCGCCGACCTCCGTGAGGGCTGCGTCGACCCGCGATCGCCGTGGCCCGGCGCCGAGCCCGAAGCGGTCGCAGAGGGCGGCGTGGGGCAGAGCAGCGCGGCGCTCGACGACCTCGCCCTGTTGTACGCCGCGTACTGCGACGCGCTGCGCGCGCTGGGCGTCACCGACAGGGCCGGGGTGCTTCGCGCCGCAGCCGGCCTCGTCGCAGCGGCGCCCGGTTCCTCGTCCCATGTCGTCTTCTACGGCCTCTACGACCTCAACCGCGCCCAGGAGCTGCTCGCGGTCGCCGCGCTGCGCGCGGGGGCCGACGCGTTCGTCCCCGTGCCCCGGGGCGGCGCGCGCGCGGGGGGCACTCTGTACGATGCGGCGCGCGCCGCGGGTCTCGCGGAGCGCTGCGAAGAGGGTCTCCCGCCCGATTGCGACGCCGCGCGGATCGCCGGCGTGTGGCGGCCTTCCGGCGTGCAGCCGGACCGTCCCGAGCTCAGCGGCGACGGCACGCTCGCCGTCGTCTCGGTGCCGGACGAGCGCAGCGAGGCGCGCGAGGCGGTGCGCGCCGTGGTCGCCGCGGCCGAACGCGGCGTCCCCCTGCGCGACTGCGCCGTCCTGGTGCCGCGGGGCGACGACGTGGAGTTCCTCGCCGCCGCACTCGCCGGTGCGGGCCTGCCCGTCGCCTGCCGGCTGCCCGACAGGTCGGCAGGGCCGCGGCTCCTGCTCGCCCTGGGTGAGTGCCTCGAGCCGCAGTCCGGCGAGCCGTTCGCGCGGCGCGCGGTCATCGACCTGCTGACGGCGGCGCCCCTGCGCGGAGCTGCTCCCGAGGGGGGCGACACCGCCCTGTGGCTGGACGAGGCTCGCGAGGCCGGTGTGGTCTGCGGCCTCGCGCAGTGGCTCGAGCGTGTCCCTGCGCGCCGCCGTGCGCTCGAGCGCCGCGTGGCCGATCTCGAGTCCCGCGTCGTCGATGTCGACGTCGACGACGACGCGGGCGGCGAGCGCCTCGAGCGCATGCGCGGGCGGCTGCGCGCGGCGCAGTCGCTCGAGCGGGCCGTCGGCCTTCTGGCGCACGCTCGCCGGCAGCTGCCCGAGCGCGCCGACTGGGCGGCGTGGGGCGAGTCGTTCGCGGGTCTAGCGGAGGCCCTGTTCTCGGCCGAAGCCGCCGAGTCGGCCCGCGATGCCGCCGGGCGTCTCGGCGCCCTGGCCCTGCTCGACGAGCAGGCAGACCTGGCCACGGCCGTCGAGGCCCTGCGCGACCTGCTGGCGGGAGGGACCGTCCCCCAAGGCAGGGCCGGCCGGGTGGGCGTCGCCGTCCTCACGCCGCTCGAGGCTCGCGGGCTCTCGTTCTCCACCGTCGTCATCACCGGCCTCGCCGAGGGCGGCCTGCCCGTGCGCGCGCGACCCGACCCGCTCCTGGGCGATGCCGCCCGCCGCGGTCTCAACGGCCTGCCGGGCGTCCGCCTGCCGCTGGCGGAGGAGCGCGACGCCGAGTCGGCGCAGGTGTTCGCGTTCGCCTGCGAGGCGGCGCGCGACCGCCTTGTGCTCCTCGCGCCGCGCACCGACGCCGCCACGGGCCGGCCGCGGCTGCCCTCCCGGTATCTCGTGCGTCTGGCCTCGCTGGCGGCCGGCAGGCCGGTCGGCCAGGACGAGTTCCTCACCGGCCGCCCCCTGTCCGCCGTCTGGCACAGGGCCGGCGCCGGCCCGGCGTTCGCCGCGGGCGTCACCTGGGTGGACGAGCGGGAGCGTGACGGCGCCGCCCTGCTGAGCCTGTCGGCGAGCGGCGCCAGGTCGGCGGCGAGCGCCTATCTCTCGGCTGTCCTCGGCGCCGCACGGCCGGCCGAGCGCCGGCTGGGCGCGTGGCGCTCCGCCCGCAGCCCGGAGCCCGGCGAGTGGGACGGCCTCCTCGGCGGCGAGGCGCAGTCGGTGCTCGCGCAGCGGCAGCTGTTCCAGGCGGAGGTCCACCCGACGACGCTCGAGCGCTACGTCTCGTGCCCGTTCACCTTCCTGCTGCGCAGCGTGTACGAGCTCGAGGCGCCGCAGGAGCCGGGAGACTCTCTCGACATGGACGTCATGGAGTTCGGCAGCCTCGTCCACGCCATCCTCGAGACGGTCTACGAGCGCGCCATCGCGGAGCACCTCGACCTCCAGGGCGCCCTCGCGGCCACGGCCGAGGCCTGGCGGTCGCACTGTGCCGAGGCCGAGCGGAGCGGGGTCACAGGGGCCGAGCTGGCGTGGTCGGTGCGCAAGGAAGTCATGCTCGACGACCTCTGCGAGACGGTCCGGCGCGACCCGGTGTTCGCCGCCGGCGACGGCGATCCGGTCGCGGTCGAGTGGCGCTTCGGCGAGCGGTACGGGCGTGTGGTCACGCTCGTCCTCGACGAAGGACGCAGCGTACGGTTCGCCGGACGGCTCGACCGCGTCGACCGCGCCGCTGCCGGCGCCCGCGTCATCGACTACAAGACGGGCGCCGGGGGCACCGAGCGCCAGCGCCTCAAAGACCGGCTGAGCGTCCAGCTGCCCGTGTACCAGCTGGCCGTACGGCAGTGGTGGACGGAGCTGGCCGGCGGGCCGGACGAGCCGGCGTCCGTCACCTCTGCGTACCGCCTGGTCACCCGCCGTGGCGGGTTCGACGACGTGCCGCTGCCCGAGCTGGAGGCCGACGCGCAGGACCGTCTCCGGTCGCTCGTCGCCGGGGCCCTCGACCTCGCGCAGCGCGGCCGCTTCCCCCGCACGAGGCGCGACAGGTGCGACTACTGCGACGTCGCCTACGCGTGTGGCGTGTCCGGGTGGGCCCGGGCGCGCAAGCGCGAGCACCCGGCGCTCGCGCCGCTGGTGGCGCTCCAGGGCCCCCCGGCCGCGGAGGGCACCGATGCCTGAGCGGCGGGTCTGTGACCAGGACGTGCGCGACCGGGTCACCGGCGACCTGTCCACGACCTTCCTGCTCGAGGCCGGGGCCGGCACCGGCAAGACCAGGGTGCTGGTCGACCGCTACGTCGCGTGCGTGCTCGACGTCGGCGATGTGCGCGCCGTCGCGGCCATCACGTTCACCGAGAAGGCCGCCGGCGAGCTGCGCCAGCGCGTCCGCGAAGACCTCGAACGCCGGGCCGCCGTGGCCGAGCCCGGCTCCAGCGCCGCGGAGACCGTGCAGGCGGCGCTTGATGCCCTGGACGACGCGCCGATCAGCACCATCCACGGCTTCGCCGGCCGCCTGCTGCGCGAGTTCCCGGTCGAGGCCCGCGTCGACCCGGCCTTCGAGCAGCTCGACGCCCTGGCCGCCGACCTCGAGCGCGCCCGGCTGTGGCGCGAGTGGCTCACGGCGCTCGCCGCCGGCGAGCCGGCGATGCGGGAGTCACGCGCATGGGTCACCCGCCTGCTGCGCGCCGGCGTCAAGCTCGACGACGTGCGCGAGCTCGCCGTAGGATCCAAGGGCGTGTTCGGCGAGCGGTACGACGTGGCCCCGGTCACGTCCGTGCCCGACGAGCCCGACCTGGCGGCCGGCCTCGCCGCGCTCGCCCCCGGCGTGGCCGCGCTGGCGAGCTACTGTGCAAGCGCCTGCAGCGACCCGTCAGACGGCGGCTGCAGGGGCGCCACGGACCTCGTCGATGTCTGCAAGTCGCTGGGGGACTCGCCGCCGCCCGACGCCGACCAGCTCATGGCCGCGCTCCTCGGCATCAAGCTGAAGGCCACCGCCAAGGGCCTCGGCGGGCGCAAAGACAACTGGGACGACGCGCAGGGCGGCAAAGACGAGCTCTGGCGCCGGTACGAGACCGTCGCCGCCGGCGTCACCGCGCTCAAGGATGCCTACGCGGAGTACCTCACGGCACTCGCCGTCGCCGCCGCCGACCGGTTCTCGCGCTGGGCCGGCGAGGCCCAGCTCTCCCTCGGCCGTCTGGACTTCACCGACCTGCTGGGCTGCCTGCGCGACCTCCTCGCCCACGATCGCGAGGCGCGCCGCCTCCTGCAGCGCCGGTTCCGCTACCTGCTCGTGGACGAGTTCCAGGACACCGACCCGCTGCAGGCCGAGATCGTCTTCTTCCTCTGTGAGCGCCGGGCGCTGGCCTCCGACTGGCGAGAGGTCGTGCTCGCCCCCGGCAAGCTGTTCCTCGTCGGCGATCCCAAACAGTCCATCTACCGGTTCCGCCGCGCCGACATCGCCATGTACGACGAGGTCAAGGCGCTCGTCGCGGCGCAGCCCGGCGGCACCGGGGACGTCTGCGCGATCAGCCAGAACTTCCGCACCACGCCCTCCGTCATCGGCTGGGTGAACAACGTGTTCGCCGACCTCTTCGACGCGGAGCAGGAGATGGGGAGGCAGCCCGGCTACCAGTGGGTCGAACCCTTCAGGGAGGAGGCTCCGGGGTCGCGGGTCGCCGTGCTGCTCGGTCCGCCCTACGACGGTGCGGCAGGCGCCAGTGAGGCGGCGCGGCGCGACGAGGCGCGTGCCGTCGCCGGATTGCTTGCCCGGGTGCCCGGCGACTCCGGGCGCTGGCCGGTCCGCGAGAAGGACGAGGCCGGCGCCGAGCGCCCGCGCCCGCCGCGCTGGGGCGACATCGCCGTGCTCTACCGCACCACGATCGGCCTGGAGACGCTCGAAGAGGCGCTGCGCGAGGCCGGCGTCCCTTACCGCGTCGACGGCGGCAAGACCTACTTCCAGCGGCGTGAGGTCGACGACATGCTCCTCTGCCTGCGCGCCGTCGACGACCCCAGCGACGGACCGGCCGTGTACGGTGCCCTGCACTCCACGCTCTTCGGCTTCAGCGACGACGACCTCTTCCTGTACTGGGCGGCCGGCGGCCGTTTCGATCTGTTCGCCGCCGGGGGCCCGCCGGATCACGAGGCGGTGACGCAGGCGCTCGGCGTGCTGCACGACCTGCACGCCCTCCGCGCCGAGCGTGAACCGCACGAGCTGCTGACGGGGCTCATCCGGTCGACGCGTGCCTTCGAGTTCCTCGCGGCGACCGGCGCCGGCGCGTCGCAGGCCGTCGCCAACCTGCAGCAGCTCGTTGAACGTGCCCGGGCCTTCTCCGGGGCCGGCGGCGGCGGCCTCGGCGCGTTCCTCGCGTGGGCCGCCGAGGCCGGCGACGCGTCCGGCGAGCAGGAGTCCCAGGTCGACGACGACGGCGACGTCGTGCGGCTGCTCACCATCCACAAGGCCAAAGGGCTCGAGTTCCCCATCGTGCTGGTGTTCGGTGGGTCCCGCGGCGGCGGGGGCGGGGGCGGCGAGCCTATCGTCGACCGCGCTGTCAGAAGAGTCGTCGCGCGGGTGCGCGCCGCCCTGCCCGGCTCGGCCGCGCAGGCGCTCGAGCCGCAGGCGTACACGGCGCTCAGCGACCGCGAGAAGCTCATGAGCGAGAGCGAGCTGCGACGTCTGCTGTACGTCGCCACCACCCGCGCCCGCGACCACCTTGTGCTCAGCTGCTTCGGCAATGCCCTCACGAAGGCCGGCTCGCCGGTGAGCGGCGCGCTGTTCGGGCCCATCGCCGCAGGGCTGCCCGCACCGGCGGTGCTCACCGGGGACGCGGACGACGACGGGCTGCTGGTGCTCGCGCCTCCGGCAGTGCTGCGGGGCGAGCCGGCCGACGCCGCGGCCGACGCAGGCGCGCTCATCGACGAACGCGAGGCGTGGCGGGTGCAGCGCGAGGAGCTGCTGCGGCGGGCCGGTCGCCCGGCCCCGGCCACCAGTCCGAGTGGGCTTGAGCACGTGGACGAGGAGGTCCGCACCGGCGGGCCGGGCGCCCCGGCGGGGAGGGCCAGTGCGCTGGCCCTGGGCTCGGCCGTCCACCGCATCATGGAGCTGTGCGACCTGGCCGACGTTGCCTCGCTCGAGCGCGTCGCGCCGACCGTGCTCGGTGAAGTCGGCCGTCCGGATCTCCTGGACGACGTGCTGGAGCTCGCCGCGGCGTGCTGGTCCGCGGGTCCCGTGCGCGCCGCGGCGGCTGCTGGAGCCGGCGACCCTGAGGCCGTGTTCCGCGAGGTGCCCATCGGCGCCATCGTGGAGGACGTCGTCGTCAGCGGGGCCATCGACCTCCTCTACCGCACCGGCGACGGGTGGGTCGTGGTCGACTACAAGACCGACAAGGCGGCAGACGAGGCGACCCTGCTGTCGCGCTACCGGCCGCAGGGCGCCGCCTACGCGCTGGCGGTCGAGGCGGTGCTCGGCGAGGGCGCCGTCCGCGAGGTCGCGTTCATCCCGGCCCGTGCGGGCGGGGCGCCGGTGGTCGTGCCCGTCGACGAGGCGCTGCGGGCGCTGGCCCGCCGGGAGGTCGGCGCGGCGGCCGACGCGGGCCGCGCCCTCGCCCCGGATGAACTCGCCGACGATCGCTGAGTCTCGCCCGCCGCACCCCGGCGCCCCGAGCGCGTCCGCGCCGGCGGTATGCTGGGCGCGTGGACACCGAAGCGATCAGCCCTCCGGGCCCGGACCTTCCCGCCGGCGACTTCTCGGCCTGGCTCCGCGAGACCCTGGCGGCCATCGCCGAGAAACGCGAGGCCGACGTGCCCTGCGGGCCGTGCAACGCCTGCTGCCGGACGTCCCACCACATCAACGTCCGGCCGGAGGACAGGCGGGCGCTGCGCCGCCTGCCGCCCGCCTACCTGAGCCCGGCCCCGGACCTGCCGCCGGGCAACCTGTACCTCGGCTTCGACGCAGCCGGCCGCTGCCCCATGCTCGTCGACGACCGCTGCACCATCTACGCCGACCGGCCGCGTGCCTGCCGCACCTACGACTGCCGCATCTACGCGGCCACCGGGACTGAGGCCGACCGCCCGGACATCGACGTGCAGGCGCGCCGCTGGAGGTTCGCCTTCCCGGCCGCGCGCGACCGCGAGGAGCTGACCGCCGTCCGTGACGCCGTCGCCTTCATCCTCGCCCACCCGGAGGCGTTCCCGAGCGCGGCCGCACACCGCCAGCCGCTGCGCGTCGCGGTGTGCGCCATCTGGGTCCACGAGCACTTCCTGGACCGGCCGCGCCGGCCCTGGCGCCCGGCCGAGACGGAGCGCCGCCGGGTCCGCGCCGTCGCCGACGCCCACGAGCTGCTCTTCGGCGACGGCTGAGCCGGCGGGTCCCCGGCTCCCGCCGTCGGTCCCCGGCTCCCGCCGTCGGCCCCCGGCTCCCGCCGTCGGCCCCCGGCTCCCGCCGTCAGTCTCCGTCCGCGGACGGCAGCTGGAACCAGAAGGTGGCGCCCGTCCCGGGCTCGCCCTCGGCCCACACGCGCCCGCCGTGCCGGGCGATGATCCGCCGTACGGTCGCCAGGCCGATGCCGGAGCCCTCGAACTCTCCCGGCCGGTGGAGCTGCTGGAAGGCGGTGAACAGGCGGGATGCCTGGTCCTGGTCGAAGCCGATACCGTCGTCGCGCACGAAGAACGCGTCCTCGCCGCCGACCTGTTCCCGGCCCACCTCGATGTGTGCTGCGGGCTGCGTGCTGGTGAACTTCCAGGCGTTGCCCACGAGGTTCACCAGCACGATGCGCAGCAGCGAGGCGTCCGCGGTCGCCGCCAGCCCGGGCTGCACCACGACCTCGACCTCGCGCCCTTCGCTCGACTCCCTCAGGTCGCCGACGATCTCCCCGGCCATGGCGGTGATGTCGACGGGCGCGACGGCGAGCGGCTTGCGTGAGGCTCGCGAGAGGCTCAGCAGGTCGTCGATGAGGGCGCCCATCCGTTGCGCGGCGGCGCGCACGCGTTCGAGGTCGGCGACCTCCTCGGGGGTCAGGCGGTCATGTGCCTCGGCGGCCACGATCGCGCTGAAGCCGTCGATGGCGCGCAGAGGGGCGCGCAGGTCGTGGGAGACGGAGTAGGAGAAGGCTTCCAGCTCCTCGTTCGCGCCTTCGAGCTGCGAGGTGCGCGACTTCACGCGCGACTCGAGCTCGGCGTTGAGCCGGCGGACGGCGGCGTCCGCCTTGCGCTTCTCGGTGACGTCGTTGAGCGTGGTGTACGCCTCGTAGGGACGGTCCTCGCCGGGGTGGAACAGCGGCACGGCGTCGACGACGATCCAGCGGTACGCGTCGTCGGCCGGGTTGAAGACGCCCATCACGACGTCGTGCACCGCGCGGCCTGTCGCCAGAGCCACCGACGACGGGTGCTGCTCCCGCGGGAAGTCGGAGCCGTCCTCGCGCACCGCGCGCCAGCGCGGGTCGGCCGACGTGCGTCCCTGCAGCTGGTCGAGCGTGAGGCCCAGCAGGTGCTGGGCGGCGGGGTTGGCGGCCGTGATGCGTCCGTCGGCGGCCTGGTACACCACACCCTGCGGCATGCTCTCGAAGAGCCTGCGGTGCCGCAGTTCGCTCTCTGCGAGAGCGCTCCTCGCCTCGACCTGCGCGGTCACGTCGCGCCCGATGACCACGCTGCCGATGATCTCGCCGTGCTCCCCGCGGACCGGCCCGAAGCTGTAGCTCGCGATCCAGCGTTCCCCGGTGTCTTTGCGACTCACTCCGTACAGCACGGTGGAGGCGACCTCGCCCCGCAGCGCCATCGGCACCGCCCACAGGTCGAGCGGGGCCGGCTCCCAGTCCTCGAAGTAGACGTCGAAGAGGGTGGGGTACTCCTGATAGGTCTTGAGGCACTCGTCGATGCTGGCGAAGCGGTTCAGCGTCGCGAAGGCCTCGTTCAGGCGCACCGGATTGCCCATCTCGTCGGAGATGTACACGCCGTCGGCCATGCTCTCCAGGGCCGCCTCGAGCGTCGCGCGCGCGACGTCGGGCGCGTCCCGCGCGCCGGGTCCGGTCTCTGCGTGCGGCCGCGGGACCACAGGCCCGCGCCCGTCCTGGCTGCCCGGCTCCACCCGCTTCCCCCTTGCGCCGTGACCTTCGTTCGCCGGCCTGCGTGCGGCCGGCTCTCGCCATGGTGAGCCGACTGTACCACCCCGTGCCGGGGCTGGGCAGTCCCCGGCCGAGGCGCTCCGCACGGTTGACCCTTGATGCGCCCTTGCATAGAGTTGATACGTCGCCGGCGCCCGCCGGCGCCAGTCCGAGCGGAGGAGGCGCAGATGGGCAAAGAGCTCGCGATCCTCGCGCACGACACGGTCGACCAGCCTCCTCCAGCGCTCCTCTCCTAGCCGCACGCCGCGCGTCCGCCGACGCCCGGCGCGGCCGCCTCTGCAGCGCGCTCACCGTCCTCGTTCGCCGCGCCACGCTTCTCACGGAAGCCTCGATGCGCGCACCCGCGGTGGCGCGCCGCACATCCATCGAGCACACACCCGAAGCGGGTCCCCGGCCGTACGCCGCCCCGCGTGGAGAGGAGCCAGACATGATCAAGGTCGCGGAGTGGGGTACCGGCATGATGGGCCAGGGCCTGCTGGGCTACATCCTGGACCGCCCGAAGGACATCGACCTCGTCGGCGTCATCGTCACCAACCCCGCCAAGGAGGGGAAGACCGTCGGCGAGCTGCTCGGCCGCCCGTGTGACGTCGCCATGACCACCGACTTCGAGGCCGTGCTCGCCAGGAAGCCGGACGTCGTCTGCATCAACACGCAGTCCAACCTCGACGAGATCGAGCCGCAGGTCGTCCCCGCGCTGAAGGCCGGCTGCAACGTCATCTGTATCGCCGAGAAGCTCAGCTACCCGTGGGCGAGCGACCCCGAGCGCGCCGACCTCTTCGACCGCACGGCGAAGGAGAACGGCGTCAGCTGCCTGGGGACAGGCATCAACCCCGGCTTCGTGCTCGACGCGCTCATCGTGATGTGGAGCTCCATCTGCCTGCGCGTGGACTCCATCGAGGCCTCGCGCGTCAACGACCTCTCGCCGTTCGGCCCGACCGTCATGAAGGGGCAGGGCGTGGGCACCACCGTCGAGGAGTTCGAGAAGGGCGTGGCCGACGGCACCATCGTCGGCCACATCGGCTTCCCCGAGTCCATCATGCTCATCGCCAAGGCCCTGGGCTGGAAGATCGACCGCATCGAGGAGACCCGCGAGCCCATCGTCACCGCGGTCGAGCGCTCCACGCCGCACGTGCACGTGCCGGCGGGCTGGGTCGCGGGCTGCAAGCAGGTCGGCAAGGGCTACGTGGGCGACGAACTCAAGATCCACCTCATCCACCCGCAGCAGATCCACCCGGAGATGGCCGGCGTGGACACCGGCGACTACATCAGGATCACCGGCGACCCCAACGTGAACATGGTCAACTCGCCGGAGATCCCGGGCGGCAAGGGCACCTACGCCAGCACCGGCAACTACATCCCGCTGATGAAGGACGCGCCGGCCGGCATGCTCACCGTGGTGGACCTGCCGCTGCCGCGTTTCTGGACGCCGACGGCCTGAAAGGGGTGACCGCGATGACCGACGAGGTCCGCGCCCGCGAGGGCGACTGGGTCGAGGTCGAGCGCACGCTGCTCGACCCGGCCGACCGCAGCACCAACCTGCCGCCGGAGACGGCGGAGAAGCCTCTCCGCATGTGGGTGAAGGGGTTCGCCCTCGGCGAAGCCGCCCTGGGCGAAGAGGTCACCATCGAGACGACGACCGGCCGTCAGGTGACGGGCGTCCTCTCGACGATCAACCCCGGGTACTTCATCACCTACGGCAA
>CAIXSE010000100.1 GCA_903921965.1 uncultured Thermoleophilia bacterium
GCCGGCCTCGCGGGCCTCGACCATGTCGCCCACGGTGTCGCCGACGTACCAGGCCGGACGCCCGGGGCCGAAGCGGCTGCGGGCGTCCCTGATGCGGCGCGTCTTGCTCTCGTCCTTGTCGGCGCCGATGACCTCGGTCACGCCGGCGACGCCACGCTCCTCGAGCACGCGCTCGACCTGGTCGGTGCGGCTGGAGGTGATGACGACGACGGTGTGGGCCGCGGCGAGGCGCTCGAGCACCGCGGCCATGCCCGGGAACAGCTCGGGGCTGGGCAGCTCGCCGATCGAGTCGTCGACCCGCGTGGCCGCCTCGCGGGGCACGCCGGCCGCGTCGAGCGCCGCGAACCAGTTGTCCTCCAGGAAGTCCACGAACTGCTCCGGCGTGGCGAGGTGGTGCAGCCCGTGCTCGGTCATGGTGACGACGAACGCGCTGCTCTGGAGGCTGAGGGAGTCGGCGATGACGCCGTCGAAGTCGAACATGAGGAGGCTGGACTCTGCCATCGGCGGCAGGCTACAGGCGGCCCGCCCGCGCGGGCAACCCGGCCGCGTGCCACGGCGGACCCGCGCGTGGGCCTCCGCGCAGTGGGTACTATCGTGCCGTGAGCGGTGACAGGGCATCCAGCGGGCGCGGTATGCGCGCCGGCGAGGCACACGCCGGCGCCACTGAGTCACGCCTGCACGCCGTCGACGAGCAGCTCGACCCGTACACCGTGTTCGAGGCGGTGCGCGACGGCTCCGGGACCATCGTCGACTTCCTCTACGCCGACGCCAACGCCGCCGCCTGCACCTACGACGGCCTCTCGCGCCGCGACCTCATCGGCTCGCGGCTGCTGCAACGGCTCCCCGGCGTGCGCGAGTCCGGCCTGTTCGCGTCGTACTGCCGGGTCGTGGAGACGGGCGAACCGCTGGCACTCGACGGCGTGACGTACGACTCGTCCCTGACGGGGGTGGGCCCGCTCTACTACGACCTGCGCGCCGTGAAGGATGGTGACGGCCTCTCGGTGTGGTGGCGGGACGTCACCGACAGGCACCTCGCCTCGTGGGCGCTGCAGGAGCAGCGCGACCTCGCCGTCGCCCTGGGCGTCGCCGGCGACCTTGCCGAGGCGCTCGGCCTGGTCATGGAGGCGGCGCTGGAGCTGCCGGGCGTGGACAGCGGCGGGGTGTACCTCGTCGACCCGCGCACCGCCGAGCTCGCCCTGACCGTGCACGCCGGCCTCTCACCCGGGTTCGCGGCGGAGGTCTCACGCTTCCCCCCCGAGGCCCGGCAGACCCGGCTGCTGATGGCCGGCGTCTCGCTGTTCCTGGACGGCGACGGCCTGCTCCGCGAGCTCGGCACCACGAGCGAGGCGCTCGAGGGCATCCGCGCCCTCGCCGTCGTCCCCATCCGCCACGAGGGCGTCGTCGTGGCCGCGCTCAACCTCGCCTCGCACACCCGCGACGGGTTCGCGCGCCAGGAGAGCGCCCTCATCGAGACGCTCGCCGCGGTCGTGGGCGGCGCCATCGTGCGCCTGCGCGTCGAGGCTGAGCTGCTCGACGAGGTCGCGCGCCTGCGCGCCCGGGGCACGACCGAGGACGCCGCGTCCGGCGACGGCCGGGAGTAGCGGCGCCGGCACGAACGCGTCCGCCGGCGTGTCAGTGCGGCGAGGTGTGGGCTTCCGCGAACGCCGTGACCCTGGTCGTGGGCGCCGTGGCGCTCGACCAGTGCAGCGCCTGCTGCGTCTCGAACGAGCCGGCGAACCCCCGTGCGTGCTCCAGGGTGTCCCACTCGAGCAGCACCAGCACGTTGAGGGGGTCGTCCGCGGCACGCCAGATGTGGCCGCCGATGCACCCCATGGCCTCGCGCCGCCCCGCGTCGTCGTCGTAGACCTGCCTGAGCATGTCGTAGTCGCGGATCTGGTGTTCGATGAGCACCCACGCCATGGCCGCCGCCTCTCGTCGTCTGTCCCGCCTGCCACAGGTAGCGGCAGGCCCTTCCGGCCGGCTGAGTCTAGCGCGCCCGCGCGGCGTCCGTGCACCGCGGGCGCGGCCGGCTTCGCCACCGGCCCTCGCCCGCCGCAGAGAGAGTACGATGGGCGGGCGTGCCGGGACGGGGGTGCCGAGGGCGAGGGCGCCACGTTCTCCTTCACGCTACCCGACCTGGAGGCGTGACGACGTATGGGCCACGGGGCGTTCCTGGGCAAGCAGTACGGCGCGCTCGCCGGCCGCCTCGGGCGGGGCCCGGTGGCCATGGTCGAGCCGAAGGACCCGGCCGCGAGGCGGGCGTGGCGGGACATCATGGAGATCCTGTTCACGCCCGAGGACGCGGCCCTCGCCGCGCTGATGCCCGTGCAGCCGGTCAAGCCGGAGAAGCTGTGCGCGCGCACCGGTCTGGATGCCGCGGCGCTGCGCGTCCGTCTGGACGCGATGGCGGACAGGGGCCTGGTGATCGACCTCAGGGACCGCCGCACCGGCGAGGTCACGTACCTGCTGGCGCCCCCCGTCGTCGGGTTCTTCGAGTTCTCGATGATGCGCCTGCACGACGGCCTGCCGAAGGAGCGTCTGGCGCGCGCCTACGAGGCCTACGTGGACCGCGACACCGCCTTCCTCGAGGAGCTCTCGCTCGGGACGGCCGTCGGGCGCGCCCTGGTGCGCGAGGCGGCGCTCGGCGACGAGCCGGTGTCCGAGGTGCTGGCGTGGGAGCGCGCCACGGCGCTGGTCGGGGACGCGGCGACGGTGGCCGTCACCCTGTGCATGTGCCGCCACAGCGCGACGCACCTCGGCACCGCCTGCGACTTCCCCCTGGAGAGCTGCCTGAGCCTGGGTCACGGGGCCGAGACGCTCATCCGCCACGGGCTGGCGCGGCCGGTCGGGACCGCCGAGGCGCTCGAGCTGCTCCACGCCGGGCACGAGGCGGGCCTGGTGCACATCGGCGACAACGTGCGGCAGGACGTCACCTACGTGTGCACCTGCTGCTCGTGCTGCTGCCACGAGCTGCGCTCGGTGCAGGTGGGACTGCCCATGGTCCAGCCGAGCGGGTTCGAGCCGGTGGTGGACGAAGCGTCGTGCACCGGCTGCGGACGGTGCGTGAAGGCGTGCCCGGTGCAGGCGCTGTCCCTCGCGGCGCGGGGGCCGGCCTGCGGCGGCGACGACGGAGCGCCTCGCCGCGGGCCGGCCGGCCGCATCGACCTCGAGGTCTGTCTGGGCTGCGGCGTCTGCGTCGTGTCGTGCCGGCAGGACGCGCTCGCGATGCGGCGCAGGGCCGCGCCGCCGCACGTGCCGGTGAACGTAGTCGAACAGCTCACACGGCGCATGATCGAGCGCGGGCGCCTGGCCGACCTGCTCGTCGACGGCGCCGCGGGCAGGGGCCCCAGGTACCTGCAGGCGGTCCTCGACACGGTGCTCTCGCTGCCGCCGGCCGAGCGGCTGCTGGCGAGCGAGCAGGTGCGGTCGCGCTTCGTGGACTTCGTCCTCTCGCGCCGGCGGGTGCCCTGAGGTGACCGGCGCGGGCCCTACGGAGAGCTTCGAGGAGAAGCTCCGCCGCGTGCTGGCGGAGCGCATCGGGATCGTTGACTACGACCCGGCCTGGCCGGAGGTGTTCGCGGCCGAGGCCGCGCGGCTCCGGCCGTTCTTCCCGCCGGGCTGCATCAAGCGCCTGGAGCACGTCGGCAGCACGGCCGTGCCCGGCCTGGCGGCGAAGCCCGTCGTCGACATCCTCATCGGGGTCGACGACATCGACCTGGTGCGCTTCGAGGTCGCCCCGCGCATGGAGGCCGCCGGCTACGACTACTTCTGGCGGCCCACGAGCGGCGACGACACCGGCCCGTTCTACCC
>CAIXSE010000101.1 GCA_903921965.1 uncultured Thermoleophilia bacterium
GCGATCATGCGCGTGAGCTTGAGGTCGTGGATGCGCCGCTCGAAGCGCGCCGCCGCCTGCTGCAGGTCGGTGAGGCGCTGGGCCGCCATGACGTCGCTGCTGGCGGCCACCTCCGCTTCCATCGCCGGGATCTTCACGCGGTAGAGCTCATCGAGGGCCTTCTCGCCGGCGGCGATGTAGACGTCCAGCTGCTTGATGTAGTCGAGATTCAGCTGGTACATCTTGTCGAGGACGGTCATGTCCTTGAGCAGGGCCATGCGCGAACGCTCGAGGGCGTCGATGATGCGGTCGATGCCCGTAGCGACCTTCTGGTAGCGGGTGGCGAAGCGGTCGAAGCTGCTGGCGAAGCGGCCGAAGATGGGGATCTTGCCCCTGCCGCCGTCGCCGAGCGCGTCGACGTCGATCTCGCGGACCTTCTTGAGCAGCTCGCCGAGGGCTTCGCCCCCGGATCCGGCGTCCTTGTTGCGCACGTCGCCGAGCAGCGAGTCGGCGAAGTTGGCGATGCGGCTCTGGGCCGGGAGGCCGTAGCCGAGCACGGCCTGGCTGTCGCTGACGTCGATCTGGCGGGCGATGTCGGCGATGCGTGCCTGGTCCTCGGGGGAGAGCGGGCCGGCGGCGGGGCTGCTGCCGGCGGCCGGAGCGCCTGCGGCGCCGGCCGCGGGGGGTGCGGCCGCGCCCGGGACGACGTCGCCCGTCTGCGCGCTCCCGGCGTCGCCGCCCGGCTGGGTCCCGTAGATGTCGTCGCTCATGTCAGCTCCCCGGTGTCTGGGTGTACATGGTCTCGCTGCGCACCGTGCGTTCGAGCAGCTCGATCTCGCTGTCGAGGTCCATGGCGCGGTCCTCGAGCACGGCGGCGAGCTGCCTGTCGAACGCCTGCTGCACGACGCGCAGGGACGCTTCGGCGCGGGCGAGCGTCGCCGTGATGTCCGGCGTCGCGGCCCCGCGCTCGGTGAGGTGCACGTAGCCCTCGACGATGCGCTGCGCCGCGTCGAGGTAGTAGGTGAGGAAGCCCCTGGCGGCGTCGAGCTTGCGCGGCTGCGCCGCCAGCTCCGCGAGGATCTTGTCCGCGGTGCGGCACAGGGCCACCACCTGGTCGCGGACCTCGGCCTTGCCGATGGCGCCGGCGTCCTGCAGGATCGCGTCCACCTGCGTCTGAGCCGGGCGCAGCACCTCGGCGGTGGCCTCGTCGATGCCGCGCGGCAGCTGCTCACGCGGCATCGACTCGAGCAGCGACGGCGGCTGCGGCGGCTTGGGCAGGCTCCTCGGCGGCGCGTCGCCGAACATGATCGCCCGGTAGTGCGGGCGCAGGTACAGGGCGTGCGCCACGCTCATCGCCGACGCGAGCAGCTGGATGGCGATCATCACCGGCGGCAGCCAGCCGATGCCGGTCCCGAACGAGAGCGCCGTCAGGATCACCGGCAGCACGTACACGAAGCCGAGCAGCGTCCACGGGAAGTACCGGGCGCGGACGCCGATCCACACGAAGGCGAACCAGTTCATGAAGCCGAGCGTGAACGTCCACAGGATCCAGCCGGAGTGACGCCACCACCAGCGGTACTGCGTCTTGGGCTTCGTCGCCGGGACGGGCGCCTCGACGACGGCCACGTCGCCGGTCTGGGGCTTCAGCTGCTGCACGTCGCGCACCGCGGACGAGGCGTGCCCGTTCTGGCACTCGCCGTAGGGCGTCAGCCACACCCAGCGTTCACAGACGCTGCAGTATCCACCCAGTGGCATGCATGCTCCTCACACAAAGGCCTTGCTGTATGCAGGATAGCCCGCTTGGGCTCCGGTCACACATCGAAAGGGCGGGCGCGGGCGGCGGGGGGCGGGCGCGACAAGACGCGCCGTTGCGGCTGGGGTACGCTAAGCGCACACCTGCCGACCTCACCGGAGCACGCTTCCATGACCGACGACGTCCAGACCCGTATCCGCATCGCCGTGCCCTCCGAGGCGCCCGGCGGCTTCGACGCTCCACGCTCCGGCCACTTCGGCCGCAGCCCCAACTTCACCCTCGTCGACATCGTGGACGGTGACGTGGCGTCCGTGGATGTGGTCGACAACCGGCCGCACACGCACGGCGGCTGCATGTCGCCGGTCGTCACCCTCGGCGAGAACCAGGTCGACGTGGTGATCGTGGCCGGCATCGGTCACCGGCCGCTGCTCGGCTGCGTGCAGGCCGGCATCCGCGTGTTCGCCGGAGAAGACAGGCCCGACGTGCGCTCCGTCATCCAGGCCTTCGTCGACATGGAGCTCTCGCCGGTCGGGCCGGACGCGACCTGTCTGCACTGAGCCGCGGAGACGGCTCGATCGGCCGTGCGGCACGCCGGCGCCGCCTTCCGGCCGGCGCGGGTCACGGGCCGCTAGCGGCCTGCCGCCGGCGCCCTGCGCTCTCGTCTACAGACCCGGCGCCTTTCGTCCGACCAGGGTGTCAGGATGTGCGTGCGGCCGCGAGTCGCGCCGGCCGCCGGTGAGGGCCGCACGGCCCCGCGAGGACGGCTCCGACAGGAGGAGGGCTCATGGAGTTCGAGACCGAGGCCCAGCAGAAGGCCTACGAGCGCTGCGCCGAGCTGGCGCAGGCGGTGTTCGGCGAGACCCTCGTCCCGCTGGACGACGAGCCCTGTTTCGTGATGGCCAAGGGCTCGGCCTTCCTGTACGCACACGTCAAGCCGTGGGGCGACGACAGGTCGGTCCTCCAGGTCTACGCTCCGGTCGTGTTCGGCGCCGAGGTGACGCTGGACCTCGCCCTGTACCTCCTGAAAGAGAACGACAGCATGCGCTTCGGCGCTTTCAGCGTGGGCGAGGACGGCACGGTCTTCTTCAACCACAACGTCGTCGCCGACTCCATCGACAAGGAGGAGTTCAAGGCGACGATCCTCGCGGTGCTCATGGGCGCCGACGACTGCGACGACGAGATCGTCCAGAGGTGGGGCGGGCGGCGCGCGTCCGACGCCGGCGCGGAGGCGTGAGGTGTGCGCGCCGGCAGAGGTGACCCGTGACTGACGACCAGGTGCCGGTGGCGCCGGGCGCGGAGGCGATCCTCTCGCGCGCCGAGGAGCTGGAGGGCGACGGGGACGCCGCGAGCGTCGCCCTGAACTGCCTGCTGCTCGCGTTTCTGGAGCGGCACGGCCCGATGGCGAAGGACCTCGGGCTGGACGCCGACGCGCTCCTCCCCGAGCTGCGCGAGCGCGTCCGCGCGGGCGACCTCGGCGAGAGGCTGCGGCGCGACGAGCTGCTCACGGCGGCCGCCGGGCTCGCCGCGGCGCGCGGGGGCTCCAAGATCGTGGAGCGCGACGTGGGCCGGCTGCTGCTCGGGCGGGCGGTGCCGGCGGGGGCGCCCGAGGCGGGTGCGGCGGGGCCGGCCGCTGCCGCTGTCGCCGGGCCGGCCGCGCAGCCGGGCCACGTCCGGCGGCCGACGCCGCTGCTCGACCAGCTCGGCCGCGACCTCACCAGGGCGGCGGCCGAGGGCAGGCTCGCGCCGCTCGTGGGGCGCGAGCGCGAGCTCCAGCTCACCGTCGAGACCCTGTGCCGTGTGACCAAGCGCAACCCCGTCCTGCTCGGCCCGGCCGGCGTCGGCAAGACGGCCATCGTCGAGGGGTTCGCCCGGCTCATCGTCGCCGGGCAGGTCCCCGAGCTCCTGCGCGGCGTGCGGCTCGTCGAGGTCAAGGTCGGTGCCCTCGTCAGCGGCATGGGCGTGGTCGGCCAGCTGGAGGAGCGCATGACCCGGCTGCTGGCCGAGGCCTCCGGCGACGACGTCATCCTCTTCATCGACGAGATCCACTCGATCCTCGGCTCGGGCGGAGGCGGCTCCGGCATGGACGTCGCCGGGCTGCTCAAGCCGGCCCTGGCGCGCGGCGACCTCGCGCTCATCGGGGCGACGACCGACATGGAGTACAAGCGCATCCTCGACAGGGACCCGGCCCTCGAGCGGCGCTTCCAGCCGGTGCCCGTCTCCGAGATGACCCGCGCGGAGGCGCTGGAGGTGCTGCGCGTCCAGCGCGACCGC
>CAIXSE010000102.1 GCA_903921965.1 uncultured Thermoleophilia bacterium
CAGCGAGCTGCTCGACGGCCCGCAGGTGACCACGGCGCAGGCCCTGCGGCGCGAGGGCTTCTCGGCCGACATGGTCGACGGGTTCTGGCGGCCGTACCTCGGCGGCATCTTCCTCGACCCGGCGCTGGAGACGTCCAGCCGTCTGTTCGCCTTCGTCTTCAAGATGTTCGCCGAGGGAGAGGCCACGCTGCCGGCCGGCGGCATGCAGGCGCTGCCGGCGCAGCTGGCCGCGCGGCTGCCGGACGGCGCCCTGCGGCTCGACTGCACCGTCGAGGCCGTGGGCGGCGGCGGCGTGACGCTCGCCGGAGGCGAGCGTCTGGAGGCCGCCGCCGTGGTCGTCGCCGCCGACGGCCCCGAGGCCGCGCGGCTCACCGGCGCCTTCCAGGCGCCGGCCGGCCGCGCCACGACCTGCGTGTACTACGCCGCCGCGCGCTCGCCGGTGGGAGAGCCGGTGCTCGTGCTGAACGGCGACCGCGAGGGGCCGGTCAACACGCTCTGCGTGCCCAGCGACGTGGCGCCGAGCTACGCCCCGCCGGGCGCGGCGCTCGTCTCGGCGAGCGTCCTCGGCATCCCGTCGCTGGACGACGAGGGCCTCGACGACGCGGTACGGGCGCAGCTGCGAGGCTGGTTCGGAGGCCAGGTGGACGGGTGGCGGCGCCTCGCCGTCCACCGCGTCCCCTTCGCCCTGCCAGTGCAGACACCGGCAGCGCTCACGGCGGCGCGGCGGCCGGTGCGGCTCAAGGAGGGGCTCTTCGTGTGCGGCGACCACCGCGACACCGGGTCGCTCCAGGGTGCCCTGCAGTCCGGGCGCCGCGCGGCCGCGGCGGTGCGCGGCCTCGACGCGCCGCCGTCCTGCCGGCTCTGAGGCCGGCGCCGCTCTGCGCGGGAAGAAGCCGCGCGCCCGCGGGCCGTCAGCCCTTGCCGACCAGCACGCTCGCGCACATGACCGCGAGGACGGCGGCGGTGACGAGCGCGTAGCGGCGGTCGCGCAGCCGCAGGAACGCCACAAGTGAGCCCGCCACGCGCACGAACGGCGTCGCGACGAGCACGATCAGGCCGAGGGAGAGGTACGCGGCGGGATCGAGTCCCGCCAGGCCCGCCGCGAGGTCGCCGAGCGGCGTCACGCGCACGGCGAGCGGCTCGCCGCGGACCAGCGCCAGCACGATGCCGGCGACCATGAGCGTGAAGCTCAGGGCGACGCCCACCTGGAGGACCCGCTGGACGGTGCGCTCGAGCGGGTCCATGACGTGCTCCGGAGGGGCCGGCGGGCTGCCGGAGGCTCCCTCCGGAGCCGGCTCCCGCCCTTCCGCGGCGCCTGCCGCGAAGGACTCGTCGCGGGGATCGCGGCTCGTCACAGCACACCCACCGCCTGCAGCGCCATCAGCACCGCGAAGCCGATCAGGACCACCTGGAACGTGACGCCGAGCGCCCTGGCCGACAGGCGCACGGCCAGGCCCGGCCCGAACCGCGCGCCGAGCAGGATGCCCAAGGCGGCCGGCACGGCGAAGGCCGGATCAACGTACCCGCGCCCGTAGAAGATCGCCGCGCTCGCCGCCGCCGTGACGCCGATCATGAGGTTGCTCGTCGCGATGGTGGCCTTCAGGGGGATCCCCATGAGCAGGTTCATGACCGGCACCTTGAACGCGCCCCCGCCAACGCCGAGCAGGCCCGAGACGTTGCCGGCGACGAGACTGAGGAAGAAGCCCAGCGGCACGCGCCTGCACCCGTAGGTCACCTGCTCGCCGCGAGCGGGATCGTAGTAGCTGCCCTCGAGCACCCCGGTGCGCTCGGGCACGGCGTCGCCGCGACGCCGGTTCATCATCCACGCCACGTAAACGAGGAGCACCGCGAACGCGGCCTGCAGGACGCGGCCCTGGACGAGCACCGCCGTGACGCCTCCGGCGACGGCGCCGACCGTCGTGGCGACCTCGAGCAGCATGCCCAGGCGCATGTTCGTCATACCGCGGCGCGCGAACCTGGTCTGGGCCACGGTCGACGTGGCGATCACGCAGACGATGCTCGTGGCGATGGCGACCTTGATCGGCGCCCCGAACGCGAGCGAGAGGGCCGGCACCATGATGATGCCGCCGCCCACGCCGAGCATGCTGCCGAAGACGCCGGCGACCACGGCGACCGCGAAGACCGCGAGCGTGACCGTCACGGCGCCGTCACTCGCTCTCGCCGGGCGGGCGGCGCAGGCGCTTGGTGACCGCCCGCCCCCGCTTCTGGGCGAGCCGCTTCTCGACCGCCGCGCGCGACGGCCTCGTGGCCTTGCGCGGCGGGGGCGGCGGCTCGCTGAGGCGCCGCAACTTGAGCCGCAGGCGGCGCAGCGCGTCCATCTTGTTCAGGTACTGGCTGCGCTGCGCCCGGCACGTGACGGTGAGGCCGGTCGGACGGTGCCGCAGCCGCACCGCGCTGTCGGTGACGTTCTGGTGCTGCCCGCCGGGACCGCCCGCACGGAACGTCTCCACGTCGCACTGGGCGAGGAGGTCGTCGTCACTCTCGGGGATGTCGAACGGGGCGGGCATGGGCTGGACGGCCGGCACAGCGTATCACCGGCCGTGATAGCCTCGGGCCATGCTGGCCATCGCCCTCGCCCTCGGCGCGTCCCTCTGCTGGGGATCCGGAGACTTCCTCGGCGGGCTCACCGCGCGCCGCACCAGCCTGTGGACGGTGATCATCGGCAGCCAGGCGGTGGGTCTGGCGGCGGCGGCCGCGGTGACGCTGGCGACGGGCCACCCCTGGCCCGGCCTCGGAGTGGTCTGGCCCGTCCTCCTCGGCGGCGTGGCGAGCGTCGTCGCCATCTCGTCGTTCTACCGCGCCCTGGCGATCGGGACGATGAGCATCGTCGCACCGCTCACCGCCACGAGCGGCGTCGTCCCGTTCGTGGCCGGCATCCTGCAGGGGGAGCGGCCGGCGGCGCTGCAGCTCGCCGGCGTCGCCCTGGCGGCCACCGGCGTCGTGCTCGCCGCCGTCGAACCCGAGCGCCCGGGCGAGACCATCGGCGTCGCGGCCATGCCCAACGAGCCGGCGGTCGAGCCGGCGGTCGTCCGCGAGGGGCTCGCCGCTCCCGCGGCCGGCCGGCAGCGGCGCCGCGACCAGCGCGTCGCCGTCGGGCTGGCGCTGCTTGCCGCGCTCTGCATCGGTCTCGTGCTGCTGGGGTACGACGCCACGGCGAAGCACGACGCCCTGTGGGCGATGCTCGGCGGGCGCATCTCGTCGGCCACGATGTTCACGGTGCTGTTCCTCGTGCTGCGGCCGCGCGTCAGCGTGACGCGCGCGGCCGTTCCGTACCTCGTCGCCGTCGGCATCCTCGACACCAGCGCCAACGGCCTCTTCTCACTGTCCACGACGCAGGGGTACCTGAGCCTCGTCGCCGTGCTCGGCTCCGTCTACCCGGTGGTGACCGTGCTGCTGGCCTTCGTCCTGCTGCGCGAGCGCATCGCGCGCCACCAGCTGGTCGGGGTCGTGGCCGCCCTCACCGGCGTGGCCCTCATCGCCGCCGGTTGAGTACGTTCGCGCAGCTGGCCCTGCGCGGCCCGGCCGGCGAGCCGGTCGACCTGCGCCGCACCCTGCTCTCGCACGGCGTCGCGTCCCTGCCGCCGGCCGCGGTGGACCCCCTCCGGCTCACGCTCACGGTCACACTCGCCGCCCCCGGCGGCCCCCGCACCGTGCGCGTCACGCCCGAAGGAGCGGCGACGGGTCCGCGCCGGGGCGACCCCGGCTGCGCCGGCGCGCAGGCGCCCCTGGTGGAGCTGCGCACGGCCGACGAGGGGGCGGCGCCGGACGCCGAGGCAGCCGCCGACCTGGTCCGTTCGCTGCGGCGCATGCTCTGCCTCGACGACGACCTGAGCGGGTTCTACACGCGCGCGGCGGCAGACCCGGCGCTGGCCTGGGTCTGTGCGGGCGCCGGCCGGATGCTGCGCGGTCCGAGCGTCTTCGAGGACGTCGTCAAGACGGTGTGCACGACGAACTGCGCCTGGTCGGCGACCGAGCGCATGACCGGCACCCTGGTGCGGTCGCTGGGCGAGCCCGCTCCCGGAGCGCCCGCGGGCGTCGCGGACGGGCGCGCCTTCCCGACCCCCGCGGCGATGGCCGCGGCGCCCGAGAGCCTCTACCGCGAGGTGGCGCGGGCGGGCTACCGCGGACCGCGCCTGCGGGCGCTCGCCGCCTCGGTCGCCTCGGGCGAGGTGGACCTCGAGGCGCTGTACGAGACGGCGCCGGAGGACCTGCCCGACGACGAGGTCGAGCGCCGGCTGCTCGCGCTCCCCGGCGTCGGCCCCTACGCGGCCGCGCACGTGATGCTGCTGCTCGGCCGCCACTCGCGCCTGGTCTTCGACTCCTGGACCAGGCCCAAGTACGCGCGCCTGGCCGGCAAGCCGCCGGGCAGACTCGTCCCGGACGCGACCGTGCGCCGGCGCTTCCGCCGGTACGGCGCCCACGCCGGATTGGCCTTCTGGCTGTTCCTGACCCGCGACTGGGTGACGGAGACCGGCGAGGTCCGCGGCTGGTGACCCCACGGCGGCCGCGGGCCGCCGCGCGAAGGCCCACGCCGCGAGCCACCCGCCTGCAGCCCTGCCCGCGCCGTCACTGCTGCTGCGGGATCCCCCAGTCCTGCTCGATGACGTCGAGCACGACCTGCGCCATGCGGTCGCCGCCCGCGCGCGTGAGGTGCACGCCGTCGGGCGCGCGCATGATGACCAGGTCGCCGCTGCCGGGGTCCTTGAGCGCCTCGGCGTACCCGCCGCCACCGTCGGCGAACAGCATCCACGTGGAGATGAACTGCACGCCGGGGTGCTTCTTCGCCTCGTCCGCGTAGATCCGGTTGATCATCGCCGTCTTGTCGCGGTACACGGAGTTGCGCATGATCGGGTTCCCGACCCAGTAGACGCGCCGGCCGCCCTTCGTGAGGATCGTCATCGCCTTGTCCACGCGTTTGGCGTACTCCTTCTTCCACGAGCCGCTCCCCACGTTGAGGACCTTGCCGTGGCTGTAGAAGTTCTGGCCGTCGTTGGCCCCGAACAGCACGGCGGTGGCGTCGGGGTTCCAGTCGACGATCTGGTCGATCATGTGCTGGGGCCAGTCGTAGAAGTCAGGGCGGCTGAGGCCGCTGGAGACCTTGTACTCCATCTTGGCCTTGATGAGACCCGTGTCCTCGGCGAGGTTCCGGAGCGACGAGCCGAACACCTGCGCCATGGAGTCGCCGATGATCCACAGCCGCAGCGGCCGGGCCGCGGTGATCTTGCGCGGCCAGTGCGACTTCTTCTGCTTCGTCGTCTCGGCGAGCGTGTGGTGCTGCTCCTCGCCGCGCCCGAGGGCGGCGTTCAGCGCCTCGGCCGGGCGGTCGAGCTGGAGCAGGCCGCTCACCGCCACGACGGGCTTGAGCAGGGCGAGCTGCAGGGTGCGCATGGCGCCGAGCTCCTCGCCCTGCACGCGCTTCTGGATGGTCGCCGCATCCAGCAGGCCGGCGAAGAAGAAGCCGAGGAGCATCGCCACGAGCACGGCGCCGGCCGAGGCCCGGCGGCGGCGCGGCCGGGCACGCTCGGGCAGCGGCCCGAGAGCGTCGGGGCCGAACGGGCCGCCCGGTCCTTCGCCGGCCACCGGCCGCCGGGCCTGAGCCCCTTCGCCGGGGTCCAGCCACTCCTGCCACTCGTCGTCGGCGCCGTACCGCGTGTCGCGCCGCACGTCGGCCGGGCGCGTGACCCCGGTGGGGACCTCGAAGCGCTCGTCCCGCGGCGCCCGCGAGGGGCGCGACTGCCGCGGCGACGGTTCGCGTGCCGGCGGTCGCGGCGACGGCTCGCGTGGCGGCCGCAGCTCGCCCCACACGAACAGGTCCTCGTCGTCGCCGCCGGGGAACGGCCGCCTGTCCTCGCCCCCGTTGTCCCAGTCGTCCGTCATCGGTCCTGCGTCCGCCTCGTCCCGCTCAGAACTTGAAGTAGAGGAACTCGGCCGCGCCCTGCGGCCCCAGGGTGTCGATCAGGAACAGCCCCACGGCGAGCACGGCCGCCTGGCCGGCCCAGCCGATCCGCGAGAGCCCGCCCTCCAGCCGCTCGATGAACGTGCGCGGCACGTACTGGATGGCGACGCCCAGCACCACGAGGCCGGCCACCGGCCAGGTGACGGCGGAGCCGATGCTCCCGAGCCCGGCAACGAGGCGCCACAGCACGGCGAACGCGGCGCCGATCGAGTCGGCCCGGAAGAACACCCAGGCGACGCTCACGAACACGAAGACGCCGGCGCGCTGGAGGGCGCGGGCGCCGGGCGTGCGCCCGGGGTCCGGGAGCCCGCGCCGCCGCCGCGTCTCGGCGCGGGCCCGCTCCAGGGCCATGCCGACGCCGTGCATGCCGCCCCAGAAGATGAAGTTCCAGCCGGCCCCGTGCCACAGGCCGCCGAGCAGCATCGTCACGATGAGGTTCACGTAGGTACGCCCGCGGCCCTTGCGGTTGCCGCCGAGCGGGATGTACAGGTAGTCGCGCAGCCAGCTCGACAGCGTGATGTGCCAGCGGCGCCAGAAGTCCTGGATGGTGCGCGCCGTGTAGGGCGCGTTGAAGTTCTCCGGCAGCTCGAAGCCGAGCAGCAGCGAGATGCCGATGGCGATGTCGCTGTAGGCGCTGAAGTCGCAGTAGATCTGCACGGAGTAGGCGGCGATGGCCCAGGCGGTCTCCCAGGAGGAGTACGTCTGCGGCGAGAGGAAGACGCCGTTGACGATGTGCGTGGAGAGGTAGTCGGCGATCCACAGCTTCTTGGCCAGCCCCCCGAGGATGAGGACGAAGGCGCGTCCGGCATCGACCGTGTGCGGGTTCCGCGGCGAGGCGAGCTGGGGCAGGAAGTCGCGGGCGCGGGCGATGGGCCCGGCCAGCAGGTACGGGAAGAAGGCCACGTAGACGCCGAAGTCGAGGGTGGACGCGGGTGCCAGCTGGCCGCGGTAGATGTCGATGGTGTACGTCAGGACGCGGAAGACGAGGAAGGAGATGCCGACCGGCAGCAGCACGCGCAGCAGCGGCAGCGGCGCCCCGAGGCCGATGCTGCTCAGCAGGTGGTCGAGGTTCACGGCGAAGAAGTCGACGTACTTGAAGTAGCCGAGCATGCCGAGGTTCACGACCACCGCCAGGGTGAGCCAGTTCTTCGCGGCGCGCGCGCCTCGCTGCCGCCCGCGCGCGCGCCAGATCCGGACCGCCAGCGCCTGGTTCACGACGGTCGCGACGACGAGCAGGAGCACGAAGCGCCAGTCCCACCAGCCGTAGAACACGTACCCGGCCGCGATGATGAACCACTTCCACAGCCGGAAGCGCGGCATGAGCAGCCAGTTCAGCGCGTAGACGACGAGGAAGAAGAGCGCGAACGTGATCGTCGGGAAGAGCATCGCCCGATGCTACTACAGCGACAGGGGAAAGCCAGATGCGGCGTTCGCGGCCGGCGCGCCGCCGGGCCGCGCCCGGCCCGGAGCGAACGTCACCCTTGCAGCGTGCTCTGCGTTGGCTGCAAAGTACAGCGAACCGCGAGCGCGGAGGCAGTGGCACGTCCCCTGCGGCCTGCCGCCGGGCCGCGCGAGCGCCGCGCCGGGCTCAGGGAGAGGTCGTGGCGCCCGCCTTCGGCGAGGCCTTCGCCGACGGCGACGCGGAGGGGCCCGACCCGGCGCCGTCCTTCTTGGACTTCGTCAGCCAGTCGGCCTTGATGGCCTCCATCACGGCCTTCGCCAGGCGCTGGCCGCCGGCGTAGGTGAGGTGCTCGCCGTCGGCCTCCCGGACCTGCTGGGTCTCGCCCTTGTCGTCCTTCAGGTACTGCGAGTACCCCCCGCTCCCGTCGCTGAACAGCGCGTAAGCGTCGATGTACCGCACCTCGGGGTGGTCGGCGGCCACGCTCTCGAAGATGTCGTTCATCAGGCGGATCTGGCGGTCGTAGCTCGCGTCGGGCATGACCGGCTGGCCCACCCAGTAGATGCGCCGCACGCCGCCGGCCTCGAGGATGGCGATGACGTCCTCGACGCGCTTGCGGTACTCCTTCTTCCAGCCGTCGGTGCCGAACTGGTAGATCTTGCCGGACGACGTCTCGACGCCCTGGTTGTCGTTGGCGCCCCACATGACGACGGCGGCGCCGGGGTCGAACGCCTTCGCCTGCTGCTGGAGCTGCAGCGGCCAGTTGAAGAAGTCGGGGCGCACGAGCCCCGTCGAGATGTGGTAGTCGAGCAGCGGCTTGATGAGCTTCGTGTCCTTGGCCATGTTGACGAGCGCCATGCCGGGGATGCCGGCCATGGAGTCGCCGGCGATGTACAGGTGCATCGGATGGCCGGCGTACGGCTTGGGCAGCGGGCGCTCGGCGGCGGGCTTCTTGTCGCCGCCCTTCTGGCCCTTGTCGCCCTTGCTCGAGGCCGAAGGCGAGGGGGTCGGCGTGGGCACGACGACCACCTGCACCGGCTCCGGCCCGGGGTCGGGCTTGCCGAGCAGGGCGGACGCGTAGCGGGCAGGACGGTCGAGGAAGAGCCAGTGGCTGACGGCGGCGGCGGGGCTCACGAGGGCCAGGCGGAAGCTGCG
>CAIXSE010000103.1 GCA_903921965.1 uncultured Thermoleophilia bacterium
ATCGACTACGGCGACTCCGGCGTGGTCCCCGGCTTCATCGAGCGCTCCCTGGAGCGCATGGCGTCGACCCTGCGCGAGATCTGCGAGGCGGGCGTCATCCCGATCGGCTTCGGCGGCGACCACAGCGTGCTGCTCGCCGAGCTGCGCGCCGTCGCCGCCACGCACGGCCCTGTCGCCCTGCTCCAGTTCGACTCCCACTCGGACACCTGGGACGAGTACTTCGGCGAGAAGTACACGCACGGCACCGTGATCCGCCGCGCCTGGGAAGAGGGGCTGATCGACGCCAAACGCTCGACCCTCATGGGCATGCGCGGCGGGCTCTACGCGCCGGACGACCTCGGCGAGGCGCGCGAGATGGGCTTCACCGTGCTGCCGTGGGACGACCTCGCGCAGTTCGGCACCGCGGCCGTCGCCGCGGCCGTCGACAGGGCCGGCGACGGCAGCGCGTTCCTCACGTTCGACATCGACTTCGTCGACCCGGCGTTCGCTCCCGGCACCGGCACCCCCGAGTGCGGCGGGCCGACGTCGATGCAGGCCCTGTCGCTGCTGCGCGCCTGCCGCGGCCTGCACATCGTCGGTGCCGACGTCGTCGAGGTGCTGCCCGACCTGGACAGCTCGCACCTCACCGGCACGCTCGCGGCGACGGTGGCGTGGGAGATCCTCAGCCTCATCGCCGCCGAGTGGCCGCGGCGGCACCCGGAGGCGGGCGGCGCGCCGGGCGGCGAGGCCGTGGAGCTCGGCGTCGACGGGCCGGCGTGAGGCGGACGTGTGACCGGCGCCGGGCGATGAGCGGAGGCCGGCGGTGAGCGACGACGTGGTGCGCGTGGCCTGCGCGCAGATGAACACGCGCGACGACGTGGAGGCCAACGCGCGCGTCGCGGCCGAGCTCGTGGAGGAGGCGGCCGCCGCAGGCGCGCGCCTCGTCGCGCTCCCCGAGACCTGGCTGTTCAAGGGTCACAGCGAGGGCATCCGCGCGAGCGCGGAGGCCCCGGACGGGCCCCACAACGGCCGCCTGGCCACGCTGGCGGCCCGCCACGACGTCTACGTCCTGGCGGGCTCGATCTACGAACCGGCCGGGGCCGGCGGGCGCGTGTTCAACACGTCGGCCCTGTTCGGGCCCGACGGCCGTCTGGCGGCCGTGTACCGCAAGCTGCACCTGTTCGACGTGACCGCCGGCGACAAGGTGTACCGCGAGTCCGACGACGTCGTCGCCGGCGACGCGCTCGTCACGGCCGACATCGAGCTCGGAGAGCCGCGCGGACCGGCCGGCTGCGAGCACCACGGCCCGGCCGGCGCCGGCGCTTCGCCCGCGGGCTCCGTCCGCCTCGGCCTGACGATCTGCTACGACCTGCGGTTCCCCGAGCTGTACCGCAGCCTCGCGCTCCTCGGCGCCCAGGTGCTGTGCGTGCCGTCCGCCTTCACTGCGTTCACCGGCGCGGCCCACTGGGAGGTCCTGCTGCGCGCCCGCGCCATCGAGAACGGCTGCTTCGTCATCGCCCCGGGCCAGGTCGGCGAGCACCTGCCGGGGCGCGACTGCTACGGCCACACGATGGTCGTCGACCCGTGGGGCACCGTCCTCTCCGAGCTGCACGACGGCGTCGGCGTGATCGTCGCCGACCTCGACCTGGCGCGCCTCGACGAGGTGCGCGGGCAGCTGCCGTCGCTGGAGAACCGCCGGCCGGACGTCTACCGGGTCTGAGCCGGGCGGGACGCCGCTGCGCCCGGCGCCGCGGAGGCGTCAGGCGGCGGCCGCGCGCCTGTCGGCCAGCCGCCGCCGCACGAACGCGACGATGACGCCGACCACGAAGCCCGCGAGCGCGCCGGCGGCCACGTTGAGCGTCATGCTCGGCCCGCTCGGCGAGTCCGGCGGCCTGGCCTCGTGGAGCACGCGCGGCTCCTCGACCTGCTTGGCCGTGTAGATCAGCAGCTCGGTCTTCTGGTTGGCCGAGGCCAGCGCCTCCTGCTCGGTGGCCGCCGCCTGGACCACGGCGACGTACGGCGCCGCCGCGGCGGCCTTCTCGCCGGCCGAGCCGCCGCCCGCGGCGATCTGCAGCAGCGCCTTCTGCGCCTCGGCGCTGCGCGCCTGCGAGGCGGCCATCGCCTTCTTGCCCTGCGCGAGCTGCGCCTCGAGCAGCACGATCTTGCCCGACACGCCGGGGCTGATGCGCGCCACGAGCACCTCGGCCAGCGCGTTCGCGGCCGCCGTCGCGCGCAGCTTGTCGGTGTCGGTCACGGTGATGACGACGATGTTCACCACCGACGTCGACGTCTTCACCGTCGACGACGGCGTGACGACGGTCGTCTCCTTGCGCAGGCGGCCGGCGGAGACCTTCATGCCGGAGTCCTCGAGCTTCTTCGCGGCCTCGTCGAGCACGACCTGGCTCGTGAGCAGCTGCGTGGCGGCCCTGGAGTTGGAGTTCAGCCCGGCCATGGGGTTGCCGTTGGCGTCGGTGGTCTGGCCGATGTAGACCGACGACGTGGCGCTGTACTCCTTGGGCGAGGCGAGGGTGACGACGCCGCCGACGACAGCGCCGAGCACCAGCAGTCCCAGGATGACCCACCAGTTGTGGAGCAGCGTCGCGAACCAGCCGCCGACGTCGATGGACGTGCCGGGATCGCCGGAGGGAGCGGGGGCTGCAGGAGGAGCGTCGCTGTCGGGGCTCATGGCGTCCTGTCCGTCGGGGTCGTTCGCGTCATGGTACCGCAAGAGGGGAGGGGGCGCGCCCGGCGCAGCGGGCGGCGCGCCGGAGCGCGTGCGGAGGGTCCGCACTCAGTAGCCGGTGCCGCTTCGCCGCACCGCCGGCTGACGGGCCTGCGGCGCTCAGTGACGGTGCTCCCGGCGGACGCGTTCGAGGATCCCGAGGTAGTCGTGGGCGAGCAGGCGCCGGTCGAAGTGCTCCAGCACGTACCGGCGTCCGGCCTCGCCCATGCGCGCGCACCCGGCGCGGTCGTCCGCGAGGCGGACCGCGCCGGCGGCCAGCGCGGCGTCGCTGGACGGCTCGAAGGCGACGCCGCAGCCGGCCTCGTCCAGCATCGCGCGGGCCTCGCCCTCGAAGCCGAGCAGGATGGGCTTCTCCATGGCCGCGTCCTCGAAGAACTTGCTGGGCAGGATCTGTGCGAAGAGGTCCTGCTTGCGGAAGTGCACGAGGCAGGCGTCGCTGCTCGCGAGGTACCGGGGCAGGTCGGGCCGCGGCACGAGGCCGGTGAAGACGACGTTGTCCAGGCCCTCCGCGCGCGCCCGCTCCTCGAGCTCGGCGCGCTGCGCGCCGTCCCCGATCAGCAGGAAGGCGATGTCGTCACGGCCCTGCGCTCGCAGCCGGTGGGCCGCGTCGAGCACGACGCCGAGGTCGCTGGCCATGCCGATGGTGCCGGCGAAGGCGATGACGAACGTCTCCGGCGCGAAGCCGAGCCGCGCCCGCAGCTCCGCGTCCGGCGGCCGCGGTGTGAACAGGCCGGCGTCCACGCCGTTGGTGACGACCGACACCTTCTCGGGCGCCACGCCCTTGCGCAGCATGTTCCGGCGGTAGCCCTCGCCGACCGCCACGATGTGGTCGGCGCCGTCGTAGAGCGCCTTCTCCAGCCGCTCGAGGGCGTGGATGATACGGCCCTCCTCGAGCGCGCCGACGGCGGTGATGGAGTCGGGCCAGATGTCGCGGACCTCGAGCACGAACGGCGCCCCGTGGGCGCGCGCCACCGGCAGGCCCGCCCAGCCGGCGAAGAACTGCGGGCTGGTGGCGATCACGACGTCGGCCTTCGGGCGGATGAGCGAGCCGGCCACCCCGGCCGTGGCCATGTACGAGAGGAAGTTGAGGCCCCGGCGCACGCGGCCCTTGTTGGCCGCCAGGTACGTCCACACCCGCGCCGTGCGGATGCCGTCGATCCACTCCTCCTGGTACGGCCGGTTCTCGTAGCCCTCGTACACCACGCCGGCCGGGACGTTGGGCGCGCATGTCAGCACCGTGACACGGTGCCCCACGCGCGCCCACTCCTTCGCCATGGCGTGCACGCGCGCCGCCGGCGCGTTGTTCTCGGGGACGAAGTAGTGGCTCAGGAAGAGGATGTGCATGCGCACCGGGCGCCGATCATTCGTCCCAGAACACCTGGTCGTAGTACCGCACCGAGCGTCGCGAGAAGCGCACCCGCGACTGGATCTCGGCCACGTCTTCCGCGCCCAGCTCGCCGAGCGCGTACTTGATGCCCAGGTACGGGATGATGAAGTCTTCCTGGTACACGAAGGTGCTCACGCGCGGGTTGATCTCCAGCAGCTTGCCGCCGATCCACTGCACGCTCTGGTAGTGGTCCAGGTCGAGGTGCCGGACGACCTTGCGCGTGAGCTCCACGAGGTCGGGCCGGTCGATGGTCTTGAACGCCATCGCCAGGCCGGTGAGGAACTCCTCGCGGGTGCGCGTCTGGTGGAACACCACCTCGCCCTTGTCGGCGTACAGGTCGACGGTGATCTCGGGGGCGTCGACGTACTCCATCAGCATGAGGTCGGGGAACGGCTCGTAGGTGCGGAACAGCTCGACGAAGTCGTCCATCGTCAGGTAGCGGTTGATGGGCCTCTCGTAGAGCAGTTCGTGGACGCGGTCGACGTGCGCGGAGAGGATGCGGAAGCCGCGCGAGCCCTTGGCCACCGGCGGCTTGAAGCAGACGGGGACCTCGGGGTACCCCAGCCGCTCGGCGCCGGCGACGAACTCGTCGAGGCTCGCCGGCCGGATCAGCTCCGGCTGCGGCACGGGGATCTCGCTGCAGGCGGCGTGCATGAGCGCCTTGTCGCCGGCGACCTCGATGCCGCGCACGCCGTCGGCCATGACCTTCGCGCCGAGCGCCTCGAACACCTCGCGGTGGCGCGCGACCGTCTCGATCTCGTGCGACGACTGCACGAACAGGATGTCGGGGCGCACCGCCTCGACGACCTCGGCGAGGCCTGCGATGTAGTCCGGCGAGTTGCCGGCCGGCACCAGGCTGAAGCCGTCGCAGAGGAAGCGGCCGACGGCGTCGGGGCGCATGTCCACCCCGTGGATGACGATCTCGCGCTCGCCGTTGGCCTTGAGCATGCGGATCAGGGTGCTCGC
>CAIXSE010000104.1 GCA_903921965.1 uncultured Thermoleophilia bacterium
AGCACGACGTTCGTCGCCTCGCAGGTGCGCTCCTCCCCGGTGCGCAGGTGCACCCGGAACAGCGCCCGGGCGTCGGCACCGTGGCGCAGACGATCGACGACTTCCTTGCGCTTCTCGGCGTCGACGACGAGGCCCAGCTCAACGGAGGTGTGGCCGACGGCCTCGTCGTGCGGCGTGCCGGTGAGCGACTCCCAGGCGGGGTTCACGTCCACCCAGGTGCCGCCCTCCAGCTCCGTGAGGGACATGGGCAGCGGGCTCTCGCGGAAGATCGCCGCGAAGCGCGTGGCGGCCTGGTCGCGCTCCAGCTCCGCCTGTCGCCGCAGGGAGGTGTCGGAGAAGGTGAGACGGAGGTCCAGCGACACGGATCCCCCGTGGGCCGGGCGCGCCTGGATGTCGGCCCAGAAGGACTGGAGCTGCCCGCGCGTCGCGACGTCCTCACCGGGACCTCGCAGGAGCCGCAGCTCGCAGCGGTGCGGCTCGCCCTCTGCGTAGGTTCTGCGCTGAAGCAGGTACAACTGGTCGCGATCCTCCCGGTGGACGAGCTCGTAGAATCGCCGGCCGGCGAGCGCCCGGCCGCCGGGCTGGAGAAGCCGCGCGGCGGTGTCGTTCGCCTCGACGATCACGCCGTCCCCGTCGAGGGTCACGTAGCCGACAGGAGCCTCGTCGAAGAGCTGCGTGTACAGGAGCCGGGACTCCTCCAGCTGGATCTGCGCGGCGCGCAGCTCCTCGTTCTGCATCTCCAGCTCGATCTGGTGTACGCGCAGCTCCTGGATCAGCGTCTCGAGGTTGGTGAAGCCGGCCGTATCGACTGATACCGGCGCCTCGGCCAGGCGCCGCTCGGCTTCGCGGTGCAGGCGATCCGCCGCCGTCGCGGAAGCGCTGCGGACCGCGGAAGCGTCCGCCGCGGCGCCCGCGCCCTCGACAGCCGGCTCACCCGCGTCCGGCGGCTGTACGCGCCCGCCGTCCATCACGAACCAGTCTCACCCGCGTCGGTGACGGTGAGCACGATCAGGCGCCGGCGCTCGGCGTCGCGCAGCGCTTCGACCGCGTCCACCACGACCGTGCGGCCGGCCGGGTGTGTCCCTCCGAGCTCCACCGACTGCGACGTGAGCCGGCGCCGGTCGGGCAGCACGCGTTCGAGCAGACGGACGAACTCGGGGTCGGCCCAGGCGCCGTCGTCGACCTCGTCCAGCTGCTTGCCCGCGACGTCATCGGAGACGAGGTCGAAGGCCTCCAGGAAGGCGCGGCTGGCCGTGACCACGCGCAGCTCGCCGTCGAGCACCAGGATCGGCTCGAGCATCGTGTCGACCACGCTCTCGGCGAGGTCACGCGCCTCGCTCTCGGCGACGACGAGCTCCTCGAGGCGCTGCTTGAGCCGGCGCTGCGCGCTCACGTCGACGAAGGTGAGCACCGCCCCCTCGATGACGTTGTCCAGGGTGCGGTACGGCTGCACGCGCATGAGGAAGGTGCGGTCGTCCTCGGTCTCGACCTCGGTCTCGATGGTGGTGAGCGTGTCGAGGACCGAGCGCACGGCGCTGACGAGGTCCACGTCGCCGGTGAGCCGCGAGACGATGTCGCCCACCGGCCGTCCGACGTCGGTCTGGATGAGGTGGATGATCTGCGTCGTGGCCGGCGTGAACCGCTGGATGCGCATGGTGCGGTCGACGAAGAGCGTGCCGATACCGGTGCCGGCCAGCAGGTTGTTCATGTCGTTGTTGGCCTGCGAGAGCTCCTCGATCTTCTGCTGCAGCTCGCTGTTCACGGTGACGAGCTCCTCGTTCACCGACTGCAGCTCCTCCTTGGAGGTCTCGAGCTCCTCGTTGGTGGACTGCAGCTCCTCGTTGGACGACTGCAGCTCTTCGTTGGTGGACTTCAGCTCCTCGTTGGTGGTCTCGAGCTCCTCGATGGTGGTGCGCAGGTACTCTTCCTTGGCGGCGAGCTCGCGGTCGAGGTCGGCGATGCGCTGCTCGCGGTCGACGTCGCCGGCCTCGACGGCGACACCGGCGGGAGGCTCCTCCTCGACCTCCTCGAACAGCACCATGAGCACACCCTTGATGGGCTCGGGGCTCTCGAGCGGCTCGATCGTGAGGTTCACGATCGACGAGTCGCCGTTGGCGCGCACGTGGAGGCGCTCGTAGCGCACCGGCGCCTGCGTGGCGAGGCACTTGCGGACGCCGGCGGTGAGCTCGAGCCGCAGGCCCTCTCTGGCCATCTTGAAGAGGCTGCCGCTGGGCTCTCCCGAGGCCGGCTCGAGATAGCGGCCGGTGCGGCCGTGGATGAAGAGGATCTCCGCGTCGGCGTTGATGACCACGCAGGAGGGGGAGTGATGCTCGAGCAGCGCGTGCTCGGCGAGGTCGCGCACGCGCACGCGGGCCGCCACCGCGGGGGTCCCTGGGGGCTGCTCGGTGCGCAGCGTCTCGAACAGCGGCATGGTGGAGATCTGCGCGAGCTGCCGGGGTGTCACTGTGCCCCGGCGACGGAAGATCTTCCACTTCTTGTCGACCACGGAGAACAGCCCCGTGGCGTCGCCGATGGTCTCCGACGTGCCGAGGAAGAGGTGGCCGTCCTGTTTGAGCGCGTAGTGGAACAGCGGCATGAGGCGGTGCTGCAGGTCGCCGTCCATGTAGATCAGCAGGTTGCGGCAGCTGATGAGGTCGATGCGCGAGAACGGGGGGTCCTTGATGAGGTCCTGCTTCGCGAACACGAGGGAGTCGCGCACGGCCTTGGCGACCCGGTAGGAGGAGCCGTCCTCGATGAAGAAGCGCGCCAGGCGCTCCGGCGACACGTCGGCGGAGATCGTCTCGGGGTAGACGCCGGCGCGGGCGCGTTCGATGGCCTCGGCGTCGATGTCGGTGGCGAAGACCTGGAAGGGCACGTTGCGCTTGACGAGCTGCGCCTGCTCGTGCAGGAGGATGGCGATGGAGTAGGCCTCCTCGCCGGTGGAGCAGCCCGGCACCCACACGCGTACGCCGGTCGTGGAGTCGGCGCGCGCGACGAGCCCGGCGATCACCTGCAACGACAGCGTCTCGAAGGCGTCGGGGTCGCGGAAGAAGGTGGTGACCCCGATGAGGAGCTCGCGGAAGAGCGTCTCGACCTCTACGGAGTCGCGCTGCAGCAGGGCGACGAAGTCGGCCATGGCGGAGACCTTGGTGACCGCCATGCGCCGCTCGACGCGCCGCCTCACGGTGCTGGCCTTGTAGTGGGAGAAGTCGTGGCCGGTACGGTCGCGCAGCAGCACGAGCACCTGCGGCAGCAGGTCTGAGGAGGGCGCGGCGCGCGCGGGCGCGGGGCGCTCGCCGCGCAGGGCGGCGCGCTCGATGTAGCCGAGCAGCTGCTCGGGGATCTCGCGCGGCGCCAGCACGTAGTCCACGAGCCCGGTGGCGATGGCGCTGCGCGGCATGCCGTCGTAGGCGGCGGTCTCGGGAGTCTGGGCGATGACGAGGCCGCCCTCGCCCTTGACTGTGCGCAGGCCGATCGCCCCGTCGCCGCCGGTGCCCGAGAGCACGACGCAGATAGCGCGCTCGCGCTGGTCCTCGGCGAGCGAGCGGAAGAAATGGTCGATGGGCAGCCGCAGCCCGCGCGGAGCGTCGGGCTCCATGAGCACGAGCCTGCCGCCGAGCAGGCTGATGTCGCGGTTGCGCGGCATCACGTACACGCGGCCGGGCATGACCTTGTCGCCGTCCTCGGCCCAGCTCACCTTCATCTTCGTGTAGCGCTTGACGAGGTCGAGCAGCAGGCTCTCGTGGTCGGGGTCGAGGTGCTGCACGAGCACGATGGCGAGCCCGCCGCCGGACTCGTCCGGGAGGGCGGCGAAGAACTCCTCGATGGCGGCGAGGCCGCCGGCAGAGGCGCCGACGCCCACGATGGGGAAGACGGGGCCGGCCTTCTCGCGGCCGGCGGCCGGCGCGCCCTCGGCGGCGGCTCGCTCCTTCCCCGCGGCCTGTCGGCCGGGGCGCCGCGTGGGTCGTCCTGCTGCCTGGCCGTCAGGTTCCTTGCCGCGCCCCCTCTCGGGCATGGGTGACTCCCTCGTCGGCGTTGCCCAGTGGTCAACATATTATCTTAGGCTCACGACCAACGGTTCTCAAGGGGCGCGGCGGGTCTGAGCCCCGCTCTCGCCGAGCGTGCCGGAAGAGGAAGCCGAGGCGGCGCGTGTCAGCCGCCGGGCGGCGGCGCCAGCGTGAAGAAGAAGGTCGCGCCGTGCCCGGGCTCGCCCTGGGCCCACACGCGCCCGCCGTGACGCTCGACGATGCGGCGCACCGTCGCCAGACCCACGCCGGTGCCGCCGAACTCGGCCCGGTCGTGGAGCCGCTCGAAGGGCTCGAACAGACGGTGGGCGTACTGCGGGTCGAAGCCCGCCCCGTCGTCGCGCACGAAGAAGACGGCCTCGTCCTCCGCGTCGGTCCGCCCGACCTCGATGACGGCCGAGTGCGTCCGCGACGTGAACTTCCAGGCGTTGCCGAGCAGGTTCTCCGTGAGGATCAGGGCGAGGCTCGGATCGGCGTCGGCCGCGAGCCCCTCGGCCACGCGTACCTCGGTGTCGCGTCCCGGAGCCATGCGGCGCAGGTCGTCGACGACCTCGAGGGCGAGCGCGGTGAGGTCCACGCGTTCGACGCGGAGCGTGTGGTGGGTGAGCCCGGAGAGGTCGAGCAGCGCCGCGATGCTCCGCTCGAGACGGCCGTTGGCGCCGATGATGCGCAGCACCGCGTCCCTGCCTTCGTCCGGCAGGGTGTCGCCGTGGTCGAGCAGGACGATCTGGGCGTAAGAGCCTATGGCGCGCAGCGGCGTGCGCAGGTCGTGCGCCACCGAGCTGACGAAGCCGCGCAGCTCGCGGTCGGCGGCCTCGAGCTGCGCCGTCCGGCGCGCGACGCGGTCCTCGAGCGTCGCGTTCAGCCGCAGGATCTCCTCTTCGGCCTGCTTCCGCGCCGTGTTGTCGACCATCACGGTGAGGAAGAGGGCGGTCCCCTGGCTCTCGATGACGTCGCCGGAGAAGACGCCGTCCAGCAGTCGGCCGTCCTTGGTCCTCACCTTCAGCTCGACGTCGCGCACGCGGCCGCTGGCCGCGAGCTGCCCGGCCACCGTCAGCTGGTCCTCGGGCCGGGGGAAGAGGCCCAGGTCCGTGCCCGACCTGCCGATGACCTCGTCGCGGGTGAAGCCGAGCGTCTCGAGGAAGGCATCGTTGACGTCGAGGAAGGGGCGGTCGCCGTCGACGGCGTTGACGGCCATGAGCGCGGGGTTGCCGTGGAACAGCCGGTCGAAACGCTGCAGGGCCTCCAGCTCCGCCGTGAGGTCGCGGGACACGCCCACGATGCAGGGCGAGCCGTCCCAGGTCGCGCGGGTGACGCGCGTCTCGACCTGCACGAGCCTTCCGTCGCTGCTCTCGAGCGGGAGCGGGCACGAGTCGCGCCGGCCCGCGAGGATGTCGCCGACGATCTCCTCCGCCTCGCCGCGGACCTGCGGCGGGTGCAGGTCGAGCACGTGCCGGCCGCGCAGGTCGTCCACGTCGCGGCCGAGGACGCGCACGGCCGCCGAGTTGACGTGCACGATGCGGCCGGCCGGGTCGGCCACGACCACGACGTCGTCGAGCGACTCGAACAGGTCGCGGTGGTTGGCCTCGCTCGCGGCCAGCGCCGTCTCGATGCGGCGGCGCTCGAGCGCGGAGGCGATGGCGTCGGCCGCCGTCTCCAGCAGCACGGCGGTGGACTCGGGCCAGTCTCGCTGCTCGTAGGCGTTCCCGAAGAGGAGGTAGCCCGACGTGTAGCCCATGGTGCGCATGGGCGTGACGACGCAGGAGGCCAGCGCCGCGGCGCTGAGGAGCTGCTGCGTCGGGTCGAACCCGTGCCGGGCCTCGGAGGCGGTGCGGCGCGCGCCCGTGCCCTCGCGCGCCAGCTGCTTCGTCCACACGGGGAAGTAGTCCAGGGGCAGGTGCCGCAGAGACCCTCGTGCCGGGGCGGTGCCCGCCGCGCACCACTCGGCGGCGGGCTCCACACGCCGCGAGTCGGGGTCGAGCAGCAGCACGGCGCCCCGGTCGGCGCGGACCGCCTGGCCGACCGCGCCCAGGGCCTGCTCGAGGGCGCCGTCGACGGCGTCGGCCGGAAGGCTCAGCAGGTGCGTCGACAGCGACGCCACGACGCGCTGCAGCGTGTTCGTCTGCTGCAGCTCGGCGAGCGCCCGGCGCAGCTCGCGCGTACGCTCGGCGACGCGGTGTTCCAGCGTGGCACGGGTGCGCGCGGCCGCCTCCTCGGCCTCGCGCTCGCGGGTCACGTCGGCGACGATGCCGCTGACCACCGTGACGCCGCGCGCCGGGTCTGGCTGCGCGACCGCCTGGTCGCGCAGCCAGACCCAGCGGCCTCCGGTGCCGTGGCGGTGGCGGTAGGTGACGTCCATGGGCGCGTCGCCGCGCTCGAGCTCCGCCCGCGCGGCCAGGTACGCGGGCAGGTCGTCGGAGTGCACGCCCTGGTCCCAGAGGTGGGCGTCGTCGGCGAACTGCTCGGCGCGGTGGCCGGTGAGCGTCTCGTAGAGGCGGCTGGCGGACCGCATGCGGACGCGGCCGTCGCCGTCGATCTCGTCGACGTACGCGGCGAGCGGCAGGTGTTCGAACGGGTCGAGGCCGCGGGCCGCGCGGTGCGGCCGGGTGGAAGGCGCGGCTTTGCCGGGCTTGCTCACGCGCGGCTCGCGACGGGCGGTGTGGCGGCAGGCACGAGCACCTCCGTGCCGGTGGACATCGGGCCGACTCTACGGGTAAGGGGGCCGCCGGGCCATGGGAGATGTGTCTAGCGGCGGCGGGCGGAGCGCCGCCGCCGCGGCCGGCGTGCCGCCGGGGGCGTCGTCCCGGCCCGGCGGGATCAGGTAGCGTCCGCCGCGGGGAGCGTGAAGAAGAAGGTGGCGCCCTCGCCGACCGTGGACTCGGCCCACACGTGGCCGCCGTGCCGGCGCACCAGGCGCTGGACCGTGGCGAGCCCCACGCCGTCGCCGGGGAACTCGCCGGGAGGGTGCATGCGCTGGAAGGCGCCGAACAGGTGCGCGGCGTACCGCATGTCGAAGCCGACGCCGTCGTCGCGCACGAAGAAGGCGGACCTGCCCCCTTCTGCGACGGCGCCGACGGCGACGTGCGCGTGCCGCCTCGGTGCCGTGAACTTCCAGGCGTTGTCCAGCAGCTCGCGGAGGATGAGACGCACGAGGTACGGGTCGGCGTGGGCCGCCAGGCCCGGTTCCACGTGCACGTCCACGCGGCGCTTCCGGTACTGGCGGCCAACCTCCGCGGCGACGTCGGCCGCTGTGGCGCTGACGTCGACGTGCTCGCGCACCAGCTCGCGGCGCGAGACCGCCGACAGCCCGGTGAGGTCGTCGAGCAGCCGGGAGAGGGTCTGGGCGGCCCTGCGCACCCGCTGCAGGTTCGCGAGGCTCTCGGGCGTGAGCGTGCCCTCTCCCTCCTCCATCACGATGGCGCTGAAGCCGTCGATGGTGCGCAGCGGGGCGCGCACGTCGTGCGCCATCGAGTACGCCAGGGCCTCGAGCTCGCGGGTGGCGGCGTCGAGCTGCTCCGTGCGGCTGACGACGCGCTCTTCGAGCTCGCGGTTGAGGCGCCGGACCTCCTCTTCGGCGCCCACCTGCTCGGTGACGTCCACGAACGACGCGAGCACGTGACCGGGGTCGAGGCCGCCGCCGACGCTCAGCGCGACGTCCAGGACGCAGGTGCTCCCGTCGAACCGCCGGAAGCCGCAGCGGGCGCCGCGTGCCGGGCCGCCGGCCGGGTGCGCGACGAGGGCCTGCGCCAGCGCCTCGCGGGCCTCCGCGGTGAAGGTGCGCAGGAAGCCGCCGGCCAGCTCCTCGCGGGAGGCGGCCGCGAACACCGCGAGGCTCGCGTGGTTCACGGCCGCCACCGTGACCAGCCCGGCCGTCTCGTCGCTGCGCCCCGGGTCCTCGGCCAGCCAGCCGGCGAGGTCCTCGAATTCCGTGCCGGGCGCACGGCGGCGCCGGGCCAGCAGCGGCGAGGCGTCGAGGTGCCACAGGGCGACCGGCGACTCCTCGAAGAGGCTGCGGAAGCGCTCCTCGCTCTCGCGCAGGGCCTGCTGCGCCTGCCTGCGCTCCGTGACGTCGCGCACCACCGAGAGTATGACGCGGCGGCCGTGCAGCTCGAAGAGGCGGGCGCTGATCTCCACCGGCACGCGGCCGCCGTCCTTGCGCAGGTGGTCGGTCTCGAAGACGGCCTGGCCGGTCTCTTCGAGCTGCCGCACGATCGCGGGCAGCCGCGGCCGCTGCTCCGGCGCGTCCAGGTCGGCGATGCTGAGGCCCAGCAGCTCCTCCCGCGTGTAGCCCAGAAGGTCGCACTCGCGGTCGTTGACCTCGATCAGCCGTCCGGGCCCGGCGGAGGACATCTCGTGCACGAAGACGCCGTCGTTGGCGTGGCGCACCAGGAGCCGGTAGCGCTCCTCGCTGTCGCACAGCGCCTGCTCGGCCGCGCGCTGCTCCGTGGTGTCCTGGCCCGACCACAGGAAGCCGGTGGAGTGGTCGGCCTCGTCGCGGACCGGCGCGACGCGCCAGGCGACGATACGCTGCTCGCCCGAGCGCGTGATCACAGGGCTGTCGAAGCGGCGATGCGCGTCGCTCTCGCCGCGGACCATGGAGAGGTAGACCTCACGCAGGGCCTCCCGTATCTCGGCCGGCACCGCGAGGTCGAACCAGTCCTCGCCGGCCAGTTCGGACTCGCTCCAGCCCATCATCTCGCAGGCGGCGCGGTTGGCGAGGATGACCGCGCCGTGGCGGTCGAGGGCCACGAGCATCATGTCGGCGATGTCCAGGTAGCTCTGGGCGCGGGCGCGCTCGGCCTCGAGCTCCGCGGCGGCCCGTCTCAGCTCGGTGATGTCGCGCACCACGCTCACCGAGCCGAGCACCGCCCCGTCTGGACCGGGCACGGGCGTCGCGCTGACGAGGCGGTGGCGCAGCTCCCCGGTGGCCGGCGTGCGCACGAGCTCCTCGAGGTCGCGCACGGTCTCGCCGGCGAGCGCGCGCAGCGGCGGCGCTTCCTCCACGGGGCGCGGGGAGCCGTCGGCGCGCAGTACCTCGAGGCTCCCGGCAAGGTCGCGCACGTCGGTGCCGGCGGCGGCTCCGGCGCCGAACTCGGCCACGGCCGCCGGGTTGGCCAGCGTGAAACGGCCGGCGGCGTCCGAGAACCAGATCTCGTCGGGGATGCTGTCGACGAGGGCGGCGAGGCGGTCGCGCTCTTCGCGCACGTCGAGCGTGAGCCGAGCCGCATCCGCTTCGGCCGCCACGCGCTCGCTCACGTCGACGACGATCGCCAGGAGGAAGAGCGGCCGCGCGGCGTCGTCGCACACGCAGCGCACGACGATGTCGCCCCAGGCCGTACTGCCGTCCTTGCGCACGTAGCGCTTCTCGCGCGCGTAGCGGTCGATCTCACCGGCCATCAGCCGCCGGATGCCCTGCTTGTCGGTCTCCGCGTCGTCGGGGTGGGTGATGTCCGGGAATCGAAGCTGCTGCAGCTCCGTCTCGGAGTAGCCGGTCATGGCGCAGAAGGCGGTGTTGGCGCGGCGGAAGCGGAAGTCGAGCTCCACGATCACGGCGCCGACGGGCGACTGGTCGAAGGTGAGGCGGAAGACCCGCGCGCTCTCGGCCGTCTCCTCCTCAGCGCGTCGCAGCTCGGTCATGTCCTTGACGACGGCGAACGCGGCGACGACGGCGCCGGCCTCGTCGCGCAGGGCCGTGGGCGTGACCAGCACGGGGAAGCGCTCACCCGACTTGCGGCAGAACACGAGAGCGTAGGTGCCGCCCCGGGCGGCCAGGGTCTCGCTCATGGCCTTCTGGATGGCGTCCAGCTCCTCGGGCGGCCAGTAGGGGTGTGGCGGGCCGGTGCCGAGCAGCTCCTCGCGCGAGAAGCCGGTCATGCGGCACAGCGCGGGGTTGACGTCGACGTGCACCCCGCCGGCGTCGACCACCGAGAGCCCGTCGAACATGGCCTCGACGATGGGCCGGCAGGAGGCGAGGCCGCCCGGCGCCTCGAGCGCGGCGATGCGCCGCCGTGCCTCGTCGAGCACGGCGGCGAGCTGGGCGGCGTCTCGGTCGGACCCCTTGTCCATGACGCACCGGCCTGGCCAGGCGGCCCGTCTGACGGGGGGCCGCGGTCCCGTACGTGCAGTATCGGCAGGAGGGGCTCAGCCGTCCAGCCTGCGTCAGGCCAGCGTGAACCAGAAGGTCGCGCCGCTGCCGACCTCTCCCTCGGCCCAGACGCGCCCGCCGTGGCGCTCCACGATGCGGCGGACGGTGGCGAGGCCGATGCCCGTGCCCTTGAATTCGGCGTCGTCGTGCAGGCGTTCGAACGGCGCGAACAGCTTGTCGACGTAGCGCTGGTCGAACCCCGCTCCGTCGTCGCGCACGAAGAACGCCGTCTTGCCGTCCACCTGGTCGGCGCCGACCTCGATGTGAGCCACGTCGCGTCCGGCCGTGAACTTCCAGGCGTTGCCGAGCAGGTCGTAGAAGACGACGCGCAGCAGCGCTTCGTCGGCGCGCGCCCTGAGATCCTCGGCGACGGTGAGCTCGACGGCGCGCCCGGGCTCGCCGTCGCGGATCTCCTCGGCGACCTCGCGCGCCAGCCGGGTGACGTCCACCGGCAGCGCCCGCAGCGGGGTGTGCGTGAGGCCGGAGAGCTCGAGCAGCCCGTCGACCAGCCGTACCATGCGCGCGTTGGCACGCTCGATGCGCCACAGCGCGTCCTGCGCGTCGTCGTCGAGCTCGGCGGCGTGGTCCTGCAGCAGGATCTGGCTGTAGGACCCGATGGTGCGCAGCGGCGTGCGCAGGTCGTGCGAGATGGAGTGCACGAACCCCTGCAGCTCGTCGGTGGCCTGTCGCAACTCCGCGGTGCGCTCCGTGACCCGCCGCTCGAGGCGCTCGTTGAGGCGGCCGATCTCCGCCTCCGCCGTCTTGCGCTCGGTGATGTCGACGACGATGCCGCGGTACCTGGTCACCCGCCCCGACTCGTCGCGCTCCGGCTGTCCGCGCGACATGAGCCAGCGCAACGAGCCGTCCGCGGTGGCGACCCGCCACTCGACGTTGAGCTCGACGCCGCGGGTGGCGGCGTCGCCGACGATGGCCGCCGCCTGTGCCCGGTCCTCCGGCAGGATGCTCTCGAGCCAGGTGTCGTAGGACGCCTCGCGGCCGGCCGGCTCGTAGTCGTACAGCCTCCAGAGCTCGGGCGACCAGGTGTTCTCGCCGGTCTCCAGGTCCCACTCCCAGGTGCCGGCCTTGGCCGCCTCCTGCGCGAGGCGCAGGCGGGCCTCGCTCTCGCGCAGCGCGGCTTCGGCGCGCACGTGCTCGGTGACGTCGAGGGACTGGATGAGCACGCCGTCCGCGAGCGGCTGCACGACGAGGTCGAACCAGCCGACCTCGCCGTCTGGGAAGCTGAACTGGTTCAGCAGGCGCTCGGTGGTCCTCCGCGCCATGCAGGCCTCGACGCGGCGGTACACCTCGGTGGCCTCGATGCCGGGCCACATGTCGGCGAACCGGCGCCCGAGCAACTCCGCGCCCGGGCGCCGGTTGTGCGCCTCTGCCGCCGGGTTGAGGTAGACGTACCGCCACTCCCCGTCCAGGATCTGGCAGCCCACGTGCGTGGTCTCCATCACCGAGCGCAGTCGTCTCTCGCTGTCTTCGAGCGCGGCCAGTGCCCTGCGGCGCTCGGTGACGTCCTCGAACACGGCCACGAAGTGGTCCGGCTCCGGGCAGAAGACCTTGATGTGCAGGTGCATGCCCAGTGGCGTGAACTCGATGTCGAACTCGGCCGGGACGCCGCTGCGCGCCACCCGGCCGTAGGTCTCGAACAGCTCGGGCGTCTCCGCCTTGATGGTCGGGATGACCTCGGTGACGCGGCGGCCCTCCACGTCTTCCAGCCCCGTGAGACGGGCGAACGCCGGGTTGACCGACTGGTACACGAAATCGTCGGCGCGGCCCTGGGCGTCGTACAGCATGAGGCAGTAGGCGACGCCCTCGTTCATGGCGTCGAAGAGCCTTCGGAAGCGCGTCTCGCTCTCGCCCAGCGAGCGCTCCCCGAGGGTCTCGGCCGTGATGTCGAGGAAGGTGGTGTAGACCCCGCTCGGCGTCGCGGCGCCGGGCTCGAAGAGCGGCGTGGCGTCGACGCGGATCCACGTCTGCGTGTCGGCGGCGGGGTTGAAGACGCCCATCACGACGCCGTGCACGCGCTCGCCGCTGCGCAGGGCGACCATGGCCGGGTGCTCCTCGCCGGGGAAGTCGCTGCCGTCGGCGCGGACGGCGCGCCAGCGCGGGTCCACGGAGGTGCGGCCCTGCATCTGGTCGAGGCTGAGGCCGAGAATGCGCTCGGCGGCGGGATTGGCGCCGGTGATGCTGCCGTCGGCGGCCTGGTAGACCACGCCGATGGGCATGGTCTCGAAGAGCGCCCGCTCGCGCTCGCCGAGGTCGCCTGTGCTCACGCTCCCGTCGGCCATCGTCGCGATCCTCCCCGCCGGCGCCCCGGCTCCCGGACTCGCCTGGAGCGAGTGTACCCCCGGCCGCCGCCGCTGTGAACGGGCGTGCGGGCGTCGTCGCGCCCGCCGGGCGCGTGGCCCGCGTGTCCCACTCCAAGGCGTCGCGTTGGACCTCCCTCCCGGCGCCCGTGACGCACCTGTCTGATAGGCTTCGGCGGCACCCCACTTGTCCGTTGTCTACGCGCGTGGTCGCCGAAGGGTGGTCGATAACATGGGTGTGGAACAGAAGTACCGTGACTACATCATCAGCGGGTTCGTGAAGCGCATCGAGCCCATCGTCGCCGATCACGGCGACGGGGCCCTGCTCTACGCCGCCGACGGCACGGAGTACATCGACTGCTTCGCCGGCATCAGCGTCACCAACGCCGGACACGGCAACCGCAGGATCGTGGAGGCCGCCAAGGCGCAGGCCGACAAGCTGGTGCACGCCTGCACCTACGTGTACCACGTCGAGTCGGCCGCCGACCTCGCGGAGAAGCTCGCGCAGATCACGCCGGGGCGCCTGCAGAAGACGTTCTTCGCCAACTCGGGCGCCGAGGCCATCGAGGGCGCCATGCGCCTCGCCAAGCGCTACTCCGGCAAGCGTGAGTTCGTGGCCCTCGAGTCGAGCTTCCACGGGCGCACCTACGCCACGCTCAGCATCACCGGCAACTCGGGCCGCAAGAAGGGCGGCGGCCCGTACATGGCGGGCGTGGCCTTCGCCCCGACCCCGTACTGCTACCGCTGCCCGCTCAACCTCGAGGTCGAGAGCTGCGACATGGCGTGCGCGCGCCGCGTGGCCGAGACGGCGCGCCTCTCGCTCTCCGGCGAGGTCTGCGCCTTCATCGCCGAGCCGGTGATGGGCGAGGGCGGCATCATCGCCCCGCCGGACGACTACTTCAAGGTCGTCAAGGAGTGGATGGACGCCGAGGGCGTGCTCTTCATCTGCGACGAGGTCCAGTCCGGCTACGGCCGCACCGGCAAGATGTTCGCCATCGAGCACTACGGCGTCGTGCCGGACATCATGTGCATGGCCAAGGGCATCGCCAACGGCTGGCCGCTCGGCGCCTTCACGGCCCTGCCCGAGATCGCC
>CAIXSE010000105.1 GCA_903921965.1 uncultured Thermoleophilia bacterium
CTGCTGGAGCCGCCCGAGCTGCGCGAGCGCCTGCGGACGCAGCTGCACGCCGTGGAGGCCCCCCTCGACGCACCGGCGCCGGAGAGCCCTTCAGGCGACGCCGGCGCCCCGCCGCGGAGCACGGCGCCGGGGCGCGCCCGCCGCAGGCGCGGCGCGCAGGACGACCTGCGCGTGGAGGTCGACCGGTTCACGCGCCTCACGGCCCTGGCCTCGTACCTGCTCACCTCGTGCGGCGAGGACGAGGTCACGCTCGCCGTGGACGACATCTGCCGCGACCTCGGCGTCTCGAAGCAGGACCTCAAGGCCGACGTCCGCCTGCTCAACGTGGTGAACTTCGGCGGCGATGGCGGCGTGCTGTTCGCCGAGTTCAAGGGCAGCAGGCTGCACGTGTGGTGCGACCTGGCGGGGCCGGCGCTGTCGCGCCCCGCCCGCCTCTCCCCCCTGCAGGCCGACACCCTGCTGCTGGCCATCGGCCTCGTCGGGGGCCGCCTGCCCATCAGCACCGGGTCGGCCCTGCACAGCGCCGCTGAGAAGATCCGCGCGGCGCGCTGGGACACGGCCCACGCCGTCGAAGGCAACGACCTGCTGCCGCCCGACGAGGCCGTGCTGGACAAGGTCAACGCGGCCATCACCGGGCGCCGCCTGCTGCGCATCGAGTACTGGAAAGAGGGCACCGGCGACGTCTCCACGCGCACGGTGGAGCCGTACCTGCTCGTCCACAGCCGCGGCGAGTGGTACTACGTGTGCTGGTGCCGCACCGCGCAGGGCACGCGCGTGTTCCGCGTGGCCACCACGCGCGCCGCCGACCTGCTGGACGAGACCTTCGACCCCCGCGACGACGTCGAGGTCGAGATCTACCGGCGCGAGGGTATCCCCTCGTCGGGGGCCTACGCCCCCCGCACGGCGACGCTGTGGTACAGCAAGGACGCGACCCGCTGGGTCGAGGAGCGGCAGCCGGTGCGGCGCCTCGCCGACGGCTCCTGCCTCGCGGAGCAGCCGTACGTGGACGCCGGCTGGCTCACGCACTTCGTCCTGCGGTTCGCCGACCAGGCACGCGTGCTGGCACCCCCCGAGGCGGCCGAGCACCTGCGGGCCACCGTGGGCCGCCTCCTGGCCCTCTACGGCTGAGGCCGGAGACCCGGGGCGCATGCTGAGCTGGCTCATCTGGGCGGCGGGCAAGGCCGGGTGGTACTTCTTCGCCTGGGGACCGCAGCTGCTCATCTGTCTCGGCCTCGGCTACCTCAGCGCGAAGAAGACCGGCGGCGACCTCGTCAACTGGCTGGTCGCCGCCTTCCTCGCCTCTCTGATCCCCATCGGCGGCGTGATCGTGATGCTGGCCGTGTGGTGGCGCGCCGGGACGACGCACCCGGACGGCGCGGACGCGGCGCCCGGAGGGGGCACCGGCGCGCCGGGCACGGGCACGGGTGACCCAGGGGCGGCCTCGTGAGCGCGGCGCCCTGGGTCTTCTGCGGCGCGCGCCGGCTGGACGTGCCGCACGCCGACGCCTTCGTGCCTCCGGCCGAAGCGGCGGCCGTACCCGACCTCGACGCCGCCGTCGCAGGCGCGCTGGCGGTACCGCTCGGGGCGCCGCGCCTGCGGGAGCTCGCGCGCGGCGCCCGCACCGTGGCCGTCACCATCCCCGACGCCTCGCGCCCGTGCCCGAGCGCGGCCGTCCTGCGGCCTCTCCTCTGCGAGCTCGACGCGGCCGGCGTGCCCGCCGCCGGCGTCACGGTCGTGGTCGGCTGCGGCCTGCACGCCACGACGACGGCCGAGGAGCGCGCGGCGCTCGCGGGCGCGGACGTGGCCGGCCTCGTGAGGGTCGAAGACGCGCAGGGCCTCGAGACGGCGTGTGCCGACCTGGGGACCACGTCGCTGGGCGCGCCGGCGCAGGTGGCCCGCAGGGTGGCCGGCGCCGGCCTCGCCGTCACCGTCGGCGTCGTCGAGCCGCACCTGTACGCGGGCTTCTCGGGCGGGGTCAAGGGCGTCGCCATCGGCTGCGCCGGGCACGAGACCATCGCCTGGACGCACCGGCCGGCGTTCATCGGCCGCCCGGGAGTGACGCTCTGCGAGCTCGACGGCAACCCGTTCCAGGGGACCCTCCGCGAGGTCGCGGCACGCACGCCGCTGCGCTGGGCCGTCAACGCCGTCATGGCGGCGGACGGCGGCGTGGCGGCGGTGGCCGCCGGCGAACCCGTCGCCGTGCAGCGGTCGCTGGCCGCCGCGCACGCTGCCGCGTGGCTGCGCGACAGCGGCGATACATCCGACGTCGTGGTCGCCGGCGTGCACGCGCCCAAGAGCGACAACCTGTACCAGGCGAGCCGGGCGGCGACGTACGTCGGCCTCGCCGCCCGCCCCGCCCTCCGCGACGGCGGCCTGCTCGTGCTCTGCGCCGACCTGCCGGACGGCGCCGGCACGGGGCCCGGCGAGCGCAACTTCGCGCGCGTGCTGGCCGGGGCCGGCTCGCCGGCCGAGCTCGTCGCGCGCGGGCTGCGCGAGCCGCTCGGCCCCGGCGGCCAGCGCGCCTTCGTCGTGGCGCGCGTGCTCGAGCGCTTCCGGGTCGGCGTCGTCGGTCCGGCCGACCCGTCCTTCCTGGAGCCGCTCGGCATCGCCGCGTTCGACTCCGTCGACGCGGCCGTGGAGGCCGAGGAGGCCCGCCTGGGCCGCCGCGCCCGCGTGCTGGCCGTGGCCGACGCCATGGCCACGGTGGTGCACGCCGGCTGATCCTCGCGTTCTGGCCGGGCGGCGGGCGCGACGCGGCTTCTCGCCCGCCGCGCCACAGGCCTGATACCATCGGCGCCTCATGAGCACCGACGCCAGACTCGCCGCCGTCCAGCCTTCCCGCACCCGCATCCTGGGGCTCGCTCCCATGGTGCTGTTCTCGGTGTCGGCGATGATCACGCTCGACTCGGTCGCCACGGTGGCGGCCAGCGGCTGGCGCGGCATCGCCGTGTTCACGCTGCTCGCCGTGGTGTTCTACGCGCCCTACGGCTTCATCACCGCGGAGCTGGGCAGCGCCTGGCCGCAGGAGGGCGGCATGTACGTCTGGATCCGCGAGGCCTACGGCGAGCGCGTCGGCGGCGTGTGCGCCTGGTTCTACTGGGTCAACCTCGCGTACTGGGCGCCGGCGGTGTTCGTCATCTTCGCCGGCACCGTGCGCACGGCGTTCTGGCCCTCGATGAGCCGTACCTGGGAGGAACTCATCGTCATCGGCCTGCTCTGGCTGGTCGTGGCGGTCGGCATCCTGCCGCTGCGCCTGACGACCTGGGTCAACAACGCCAGCGCGGCGGCCAAGATGGCGGTGCTCGTCGCCGCCGCTCTCGTCGGCCTCGTCTACGCGGCGCAGCACGGTCTCGCCAACCCCCTCGGCGCGACGCAGCTGTGGCCGGGCACCGGCATCGGGCTCGCCGCCGTCGCCGTCATCCTCTCCAACTTCTGCGGCTGGGAGGTCATGAGCTCGCTCGGCGGCTCCCTCAAGGACCCGCGCCGCGACATCCCCCGCATGATCCTCATCGCCGGCATCGCCATCGTCGGCACGCAGATCCTCGGCATGACCGGCATCCTCGCGGCGCTGCCGCTGAAGGACCTCTCCATCGTGAGCGGCATCGCCGACGCGATGGACCTCTCGTTCGGCCTGGTGCTGGGCTCGGGGACGGCGACGACCGTCGCCTACGACGCCGTGATCGTCCTCCTGCTGTTCACCTTCGTGGGCACGATGATCACCTGGTCGACGGGGGCCAACCACAGCATCAACGTGACGGGCCTCGACCGCTCGGCCCCGAAGGTCTTCGGCCACCTGAACCGCCGCTTCGGGACGCCCGACTACGCGTTCGTCCTGATGGCGGCGCTGGCCACCGTGCTCACCGTCCTGAACTACGCCCTGTTCGGCGGCAACGAGCAGATCTTCTGGACGATCTTCTCGCTCTCGTCGGTGGCGTTCATGGCGCCGTACACGCTGATGTTCCCGGCGCTGCTCGTGCTGCGCCGCAGGTTCCCGGACGTGCAGCGCCCCTACCGCGTGCCGGGCGGGCGCTTCGGCGCGTGGCTCGCGGTCTGCCTCGCCGAGTCCTTCGTGGTGCTCGGCCTCGTGCTCTTCCTGACCGTGATCCCGACCGGGCAGTCGCGCGTGACGTACACCGCCATCGTCGCCGGCGGCGGCGTGGTGACGCTGCTGGTGGGCATCTGGCTGTCGCGGCGCCGCAAGCCGGCGCCGGGCGCGGCGTCCGAGCGCTGACGCCGCGGCGGCGAGCCGCGGGGCCCGGGCGCCCGGCGGTCCCCGTGCCGGCCCCTACGGCAGCCGGATGGTGACGACGGCGCAGTCGTCCGCGAGCACGCCTCCGGCGAACGCCTTCACCGTCTCGAGCAGCGCGTCGGCCAGGCCCTGCGCGGAGAGCTGCAGGTTGTCGCTCACCGCCTCGCGCAGCCGTTCCTCGCCGAACAGCTTGCCGTGGATGCGGGCGTCGGTCATGCCGTCGGTGTACATGACGATGGTGGTGTCGTCGGGCAGGATGGCGCGGTTGGTGGGGTACACGGCGCCGCGGAAGATGCCGA
>CAIXSE010000106.1 GCA_903921965.1 uncultured Thermoleophilia bacterium
GAGCTGGGCAGCACGTCGCCGGTGTACGAGGCCGCGTTGTCGTCGGCGTAGTTCGGGTCCGCGGGGCTCGGCAGCTCCTGGTACACGACGCCGTCGAGCTCCTCGTGCGCGAACAGGTGGTCGTGCCCCTGGAAGAAGACGCTCACGTGCGTGTCGGCCATGAGCTGCTGGATGGGCTTGTCCCAGGTCGGCCGCTTCTGCGCGAACTGGTCGGTGCCGTCCTTGCCCTTGCCGCCCCACTCGTACAGCCCCGCGACCTTGACGCCGCCGCGGCCGGTGCCGAGCACGTGGTGCGTGAACACGAACTTGAAGGACGCCTTGCTGGACTCCAGGGTCTTCTCGAGCCAGGCGTACTGGGCGTCGCCCAGGGTGATCTGCCACATGTCGCTGCGCTTGGCGCCGCCGCCGAAGGCGTTGTCCACGGCCACCGGCGAGTGCCAGTACGGGTCGATGACCACGAACAGGGCGTCGCCCCACGTCCAGGCGTAGTAGTCGCGGAGCAGGCCGATGTGGTCCACCTGCTGCTCGTCGCCGGTGTAGAAGCCGTCGGGCGCCGGCTGGGGGAAGTACGCGTTGCGCGCGTTCTGCGCCCACACCGCCACATTGTCGGCCGTGCCGTCGAGGTTGGCCTGCGACGCCTGCTCGTGGTTGCCGTTGACGAGGAAGACCGGCGCCGAGGCGCCGACGATGGAGAGGTACGGCCGCTGCAGCGTGTAGCGGCCGGTGACTGTCTGCTCGTTCACGTCCTTGAGCGTGTCGACGCTGAAGTCGTCGCCCATGCACAGGTAGAAGTCGGGCTTGTCGGCCGCGACCATGCCGAGGGTCTGGCGGTACATGTCGGCGTTGAACTGCTTGCCCACGCGCTCCGGGTGCGAGTCTCCCTGCAGCTCGAAGGTGAACGTCTTGCCTTTGGCCCTCTGGGTGACGAACGAGTACTGCGGCCGCGAGAGGAAGGCCCCCGAGCCGCCGGCCGGCCGGTAGCGGAGCCGGTAGTAGTACCGGGTGTCCGCCTTGAGCCCCTTGATGGTGACGGTCAGGGGCTCGCCCGCGACGCCCGCGACGGTGCCCGTCTTCTTGCCCATGACCTTCGCCGAGGTGCCGTACTGCACGTAGGCGTCGACGGCCGCGTCGGGCACCACGCTGAGGGCGATTGACGTCGCCGTGGGCCGGCCCAGCTGCTCGGGACCGCTGAAGGTGACGGCGGCGCAGGCCGCGGCCGGCAGGACCAGGAGGAGCGCGGCGGCCGCGAGCAGCAGCGCCGGCAGGATACGTCTCGTCATGTCGTCAGCCTCCGGAGACCGTGTAGGTGAACGCGACCGAGCGGTTCGTGCCGTCGCCGGGCAGGTAGGCGCGCACGTACTCCACGGTGACCTTGGCGGCCGTCACCGTCACGCGCAGGTGGCCGGAGCTGGGCAGCGACGTGCCCGACAGGTAGCCGTACTTGGCGGCGTCGCCGCTGCCGCCGGCGCCATGCAGGTTCGGCCGCTGGGTCTCCTGGTACACGACCCCGTCCAGGTCCTGCTTCACGAACAGGTGGTCGTGGCCGTGGAAGACGATCGCGCGCCCCCTGTCGGCGAGCAGCTCGTGGATCGGCTTGCCCCACCCGGGCCGCTGCGTGTCGAAGCCGTAGCTGCCGTCGGCGTTCTTGCCGCCCCACTCGTAGAAGGGGGCGGCCTCGGCGCCGCCGCGGGCCTCGGCGCCCTTCTCGCTCACGGCGCCGCCCACGAGGTGGTGCGTGAACACGAACGTGTACTTCGCCGTGCTCTTCGCGAGGGTCGCCTTGAGCCAGTCGTACTGCTCCTTGCCGAGCGTCCAGCCCCAGCCGTCGGACGGCTTCTTCGTCGTGTACCAGAACGGGTCGAGCACGATGAACAGGCCGTCGCCCCACGTCCACGCGTAGTAGCCGTCGCGCACACCGGTGACGGGCTCGCTCGTGGCCGAGCCGCTGTAGAAGCCGCCGGGCACGGGGCAGGCGTAGTACGTCTGCCGTGCCTTCGCGCAGCGCGCCGCCAGGCTGCCGGCGGTGCCGTCACGCAGCCAGCCCAGCTCGCCCTCGTGGTTGCCGTTCGCGAGGAAGAGCGGCGTGGAAGCACCGGCGATGTCGAAGTAGGCGCGGTGCGCGAGGTAGTCCTCGCCGGCGTCCTGGGTGTCGCGGTTGAACTTCTCGGTCATGAACGTGTCGCCGAGGTCGACGAGGAAGTCGGGCCTGTCGGCGGCCACGTTGCCCATCTCGACCTGGTACAGGGCGGTGTCGGTGTTGGTGTCGCCGAGGTGCGGGTCGGCCTGAACGGCGAAGGAGAACGAGGCGCGCGCGGCGCGCTGCGTCACGAAGCTCTGCCGCGGGCGCGCGAGGTAGGCGCCCGAGGCGTGCGGCCTGTACCGCAGGCGGTAGTAGTACCGGGTGTCCGCCTTGAGCCCGCCGATCGTGATGACCAGCGGGACC
>CAIXSE010000107.1 GCA_903921965.1 uncultured Thermoleophilia bacterium
AACTCGACCGCCGGCCGCGCCGACGGCTTCTGCCCCTCCGTCGTCATGTCAGTCGGCGCGCACCGCCGTGGGCGTCTTGATCCTGTCTTTCGCCCACGGCTTGCCCACCTCCGCGATCGCCTTCGCCAGTTCCTTCTTGTGGTCCAGGTTGGACTGGCGCGAGATCATGATGCGCTGCGCCTGCGGCGACCCGGCACCGTGCATGGACTCGGTGCGGTAGCCGACGGCGCCGGCCCCAAGGGTCAGGTTCTCGATGAGCCTGAGGACGCGCATGCGGTCGATCGTGGGCGTGTCGCACTGCCCGACGAGGAACTTCTCGACGATGGGGCCGATCTTCTCGTCGGCCAGGTCCTGCGCCGACGGCATGGTGACCATGAGGCCGCCGGCGATGTCTTCGGCGAGGCGCGCTATCTCGTAGGGGAAGCGCGTGACGTTCTGCTTGCAGACGTTGGCCAGCAGCATGTCGATCTGGAAGTTGCCCGCCGGCATCTGCACGCCTTCGTAGGAGCAGGCCAGCCCGCACGAGAACAAGGTCTCGTTCAGGTGCGTCATCTCGATGATCTTGTCCTTGATGTGGCTGGCCCTGGCGGCGCCGTTGTAGTCGGCGGCCAGGGCGGCGGCGCCGATGAGCACGTCGCCGACGCCGACCTTGCAGCCGCCGTAGCTCTGGCGGTGGAACCCGGCGAACCGCTCGACGAGCGCGCCGCTGAACTCGATCTCGCCGCACAGGTACACACGCTCCCAGGGCACGAAGACGTCGTCGAAGACCATCAGTGCTTCCTGCCCGCCGTAGCGCATGTTGCCGACGTCGAGGCCGGTCTCTTCGAGCTTGCGCGTGTCGCAGCTCTGGCGCCCGTAGATGTAGGAGATGCCGGGCGCGTTGGCCGGGCAGCTGAAGCTCACCGCGAAGTCCTCGTCGCCCTCACGCATGGCGACGGTCGGCATCACGACCACTTCGTGTGAGTTGCAGGCGCCCGTCTGGTGGGCCTTGGCGCCGCGCACGACGATGCCGTCCTCGCGGCGCTCGACCACGTGCACGTACACGTCGGGGTCGGGCTGCCGGTGCGGCGGCAGGCTGCGGTCGCCCTTGGGGTCGGTCATGGCGCCGTCGGCCACCAGGTCGTTGTCCTGCAGGAAGCGCACGTACTCCTTGAAGCGGGCGTGGTAGTCGGTACCCCTGGACTGGTCGGTCTCGTAGGTGACCGAGTACAGGGCGTTGATGGCGTCCATGCCGACGCAGCGCTGGAAGCACGAGCCCGTCTTCTGGCCGAGCAGGCGCTGCATCTTGACCTTCTTCGCGAGGTCGTCCGTCGACTGGTGGATGTGGGTGAAGCGGTTGACCTTCTCGCCGCTCAGGTGGCTGGTGGCGAGCATGAGGTCGGCGTACTCGGGCATCCTCGCCAGCTCGTAGGTCATGGCGATGCAGTTGACGCTGGGGCGGATCACGGGGTGGTCGACGTAGTCGTCGACCTTCTCCCCGAACAGGTAGATCTGCAGGTGCAGGTCCGCGATGCTCTGGATGAACTCCTCGGGCGTCCTGAGAGCCATCGGTGCAACTCCTTCCTGGGCGCCCGGGTGGGCGCAGCGC
>CAIXSE010000108.1 GCA_903921965.1 uncultured Thermoleophilia bacterium
CGCGGCTCAGCGGCGACTTCGGGCGGTTCCGCCGCCCCGAGGCAGCCTTCAGCTTCGACAACGACCTGCCGTTCGCCGAGCTCCTCCTCGCGCTCGCCGGCGATTCGAAGAAGCTCCGCCTCGTGCCCGACGACAGCGACGTGCTCGACTGGGGCGTGCTGGTGCCTCTGAGCTTCCTGCGCGTGCGGCGCATCGTCTCGCTGTCCATCGTGCGCGCCTACGGAGAGCACAAGGCGCTCGGCCAGCTCGTGCGACGCTGCGCCGAGGAGCTCGGCCGGGACACGCTCTTCCTCGCCTCGGGCGACCTCTCGCACGCGCTCACGCACGACGCCCCGGCGCCGTACGATCCCCGGGGCAAGCTGTTCGACGACGAGGTCGTGCAGCTCATGCGGACCGGCGACTTCGGCGGGCTCAGCGCCATGGATCCGATCCTGCTCGAGGGCGCGGCCGAGTGCGGGCTGCGGAGCTTCATCGCGCTCGGCGGCTTCCTGGGCGACGACGCCGTCGTCGACCCCAAGGTCCTGAGCTACGAGGGGCCGTTCGGCGTCGGGTACCTGGTGGCCCACTTCGGCAGGGCTGCAGTGCCTGCCGAAGCGGTCTCATGACCGCGGACGGGAGCAAGGGTCCGGCCGACTACGCGCGGGAGTGCGTCGCCGCGCACGTCACCGGGCAGGCGGCGCCCGAACCTCCCGACGACCCCGTCTACCGGCGTCGGGCGGCGTGCTTCGTCTCGCTGAAGGAGCACGGCGACCTGCGCGGCTGCATCGGGACGCTGGAGCCCGCCGAAGCCTCGCTGGGTCTGGAGATCGTCCGCAACGCCTGCTCGGCGGCACTCCGCGACCCGCGCTTCTTCCGCGTGCGCCCGGACGAGCTGCCCGAGCTCACGTGCTCGGTCGACGTGCTCAGCGAGAGCGAGCCGTGCGGCGTCGCCGACCTGGATCCGAAGGTGTACGGCGTCATCGTGCGCGCCGGCCTGCGGCGAGGAGTGCTGCTCCCCGACCTCGAGGGCATCGACGACGCCGGCCGGCAGGTCGCGATCGCCCTGCAGAAGGCCGGGATCTCGCCCGGCGAGCCGTTCGCCGTGGAGCGCTTCACGGTGACGCGGTACCGGGAGGGCGATCCGCCGCGCGCGGACGACGCGTGACGGAGCGTCCGCGCCCCTCGGCGCCCGGACCGCCGCCGGTGCTCGCGCTCTTCGGGGCGACGGCGCTCGGCAAGTCCGCCGTCGCCGACCTGGTCGCCCGCCGTCTCGAGGCGGACGTCGTGGTCGCTGACTCCATGCAGGTGTACCGCGGCCTGCCGGTCGTCACCAACCAGCCGGCGCCTGACGGAGAGCCGCGGCGGCACCTCGTCGGCTTCGTGCCGCCGCAGCGGGAGTTCGGCGTCGCGGAGTACGCGCGGCGCGCCCACGAGGTCATCGACGGGCTGCGCGCCGAGGGCCGCGCCGTCGTCGTCGAGGGCGGGTCCGGCCTGTACCTGCGCGCCGCGCTGGGCGACCTGTCGTTCTTGGAGGCCCCCGACCCGGGTCTGCGGCGAGTCCTGGAGGGGCGCTGGGCGGGAGACCCGCACGGCGTGGTCGAGGAACTGCGCCGCCTGGACCCGGCGACCCTCGCGCGTGTCGACGCCGCCAACGGGCGGCGCGTGGTCCGCGCGCTCGAGGCGGTGCTGCTCCGCGGCGGGCCGCTGCCCGCCGGCGCCGCGGAGCAGCTGTGGCGGCCCGCCGAGCGGTACCCGCACGTCCTGGCCGCCCTGGTCCCCGACGACGACCGCGCAGCCCTGCGCGGGCGCATCGACGCCCGCGTCGACGAGATGCTCGAACGCGGCGCTCTCGACGAGGTCCGCGCCGCCCGCGCTGCCGGGCCGTTCTCGCGCACGGTCGAACAGGCCATAGGCGTGCGCGAGCTCTGCGCCGTCCTCGACGGCGAGCTCGCGCAGGACGAGGCCGCGGCGCGCATGAAGGCCCGCACGCGGGCCCTGGCGCGCCGCCAGCTCACCTGGATGCGCAAGCTCCCGGACGCGTCTCTCGTGCCCGCGACCGGGCGCCCGCCCGAGGCGGTCGCGGCCGCCGTGCTGGCCCTGCTCCCGGACGGCGCGTGATAAGATGCCCGCTCGGGCACGCCGCGACCGCGGCGGCCTTTCCTCAGAGGGGGTCGGGAGAGTGACGCCAGTATGGCAGGGCCTCGGGAAGGTCCAGTTCTCCAAGTGGCAGGGCCTCGGCAACAACTACATCGTCATGCACGAAGACCAGCTGCCGTTCGAGCTCACGCCCGCACGCGTCCGCCTGCTGTGCGACCGCAACCTCGGCATCGGCTCCGACGGCATCATGCTGATCGGCGAGCAGACGGGCGAGGCCCGCTTCCAGGTGCGTATCTTCAACCCCGACGGCAGCGAGGCCGAGATGTGCGGCAACGGGGTCCGGATGGTGGCGCGCAAGCTGCAGATGGAAGGCCTGATCACCGACACCGTCGTGCTCGAGACGGCCGCCGGCGAGATCGTGCCCAAGCTCGGTGAAGGGTACGAGGTCACCGTCGACATGGGCGTGGCCCGCTTCGGCGGCGAGAAGCTCGACGGCTTCGACGGCGACTGCGTCGAGCAGTCGCTCCACGCCGCAGGGCGCAGCTTCACCTTCACCTTCGTCGACGTGGGCAACCCCCACGCCGTCATCCAGTCGCCGTGGCCCCTGGAGCTCGTGCCCCTGCACGAGATCGGGCCCATGATCGAGGAGCACAAGCACTTCCCGCGCAAGGCCAACGTCGAGTTCGTGAAGGTCGTGAGCGAACACGAGGCCAAGGTCCGCGTGTGGGAGCGGGGAGTGGGGGAGACCCGGGCCTGCGGCACGGGCGCCACCGCCACGGCCGTCGCCCTCGTGCGCACCGGCCAGTGCTCCTCGCCGGTCACCGTCGAACTGCCGGGCGGCAAGCTCGTCGTGGACGTGGCCGGCGACTGGCGCGTGCACATGACCGGACCCGCCGAGGAGATCTACCACGGCGACCTCTCCCGCGAGTTTCTCGCCCACCTGGAGTAGCGCATGAAGTTCTCGCAGCGCGTCGACCGCCTGCCGCCGTACCTCTTCGCCGGCATCGAGAGGCAGATCGCCGAGCGTCGCGCCCGCGGTCTGGACGTCATCAGCCTGGGCATCGGCGACCCCGACCTGCCGACACCGCAGCACATCGTCGACGCGCTCGCCGAGGCGGCGAAGGACCCTGCCGTGCACCAGTACCCGAGCAACCAGGGCGAGCCGGGCTTCCGCGAGGCGGTGGCTTCGTTCTACGCCTCGCGCTTCGGCGTCACGGTCGACCCGGGCTCCGAGGTCGTCCCGCTGCTCGGCGCCAAGGAGGGCGTCGCCCACATCGGCCTCGCCCTCCTGGACGTGGGCGACGTCGCGCTGGCCGCCGACCCCGGGTACCCCGTCTACGTCACCGGGCCCATGCTGGCCGACGGCGTCGCCGTGCCAATCCCGCTCGTGCCCGAGCTCGGCTTCCAGCCCGACCTCGAGGCCGTCCCCTCCGAGACCGCGGAGAAGGCCAGGCTCATCTTCGTGAGCTACCCCAACAACCCCACGGGCGCGGTGATCGAGGACGACTTCTTCGCGCGGCTCGTCGCGTGGGCGAAGGCCAACGACGTCGTGGTGGTGCACGACAACGCCTACGCAGACATCACCTACGACGGCTACGTCGCTCCGAGCTTCCTGGCCACACCGGGCGCCAAGGACGTCGGCGTCGAGATGTTCAGCCTCTCCAAGAGCTACAACATGACGGGCTGGCGCGCCGGGGCGATCGTGGGCAACGCCGACGTCGTCGACGCCTACTGGCGCCTCAAGACCAACATGGACTCCGGCATGTTCGGGGCGGTGCAGCGCGCCGCGGCGGTGGCGCTCACGAGCTCGCAGGAGTGCGTGCGCGAGATGTGCCGTATCTACAAGCGGCGCCGCGACCTGCTGGTGCACGCGCTGCGGTCCATCGGCATACACGTGGAGCCTCCCAAGGGCACCATCTACCTGTGGGCGCCGGTGCCCGAGGGCTACACGTCGGCGAGCTTCACCGAGACCGTCCTGGAGCAGGCGGACGTGGTGGTCACGCCGGGAGCCGCGTACGGCGCCGCCGGCGAGGGCTACGTCCGCCTCTCGCTCACCATCGCCGACGAGCGCCTCGAGGAGGCCGTCCGGCGCATCGAGGAGCGGGTACGGCTGTAGAGCGGCGACGCCGGGAGTCCGCCTCGCCGGGTCCCCCCGGCCGGACGCGCCGGGGCCACGACTCGGAGGGGGCCTCGTGAGGGGCGACGCCCGCATCACCGAGACCGGCGCGACCGAGACCCGGCCGCGCGCGGTCGTCTTCGCGGTCGTCCCCGGCGGCAGCGGCGAGCCCGGGGAGGACGAGCCGCTCAACGAGATCAAGGAACTCCTCAGCTCGGCCGACATGGACTGGGTCGCCGACGTGATCCAGCGCAAGGAGCGGCCGCACCCGCACTCCTACCTCGGCAAGGGCAAGCTCGAGGAGCTCAAGCGGGTCGTCCAGGAGGCGGGGGCCACCGTGGCCGTCTGCGAAGACGACCTCAGCCCCGGGCAGGTGGCCGCCGTGCTCGACGCGGTCGACGCCGACGTCCTCGACCGCACCGAGCTCATCCTCACCGTGTTCAGCAGGCACGCGCACTCGCTCGAGGGCACCCTGCAGGTACACCTCGCGCAGCTCGAGTACGAGCTCACGCGCATGCGCGGCAAGGGCATGATCCTCTCGAGGCTCGGCGCCGGCGTCGACATGCGCGGGCCCGGCGAGACCAAGCTCGAGGTCGACCGCCGCGTCGTGCGCAAGCGCATCCAGACGCTGCGCAGCCGGATCGACCACATGGCGCGCACGCGCCGCACGCAGCGGGCGCGGCGCCTGCGCTCCGCCGTCCCGCTGATCGCGCTGGCCGGCTACACGAACGCGGGCAAGTCCACGCTGCTCAACGCGCTCACCGACGCGACGGTCCCGGTCCGCGACCGGCTGTTCGAGACGCTCGACCCGACGTCGCGCTCCTACCGCTACCGCGACCGCGACTACGTGCTCACCGACACGGTCGGCTTCATCCGCAAGCTGCCGCACCAGCTCGTCGACGCGTTCGCCAGCACGCTCGAGGAGACCACGCTGGCCGATGTCGTGCTCGTGGTCGCCGACGCCCACCTCGAGGCCTCCGAGGTCGCAGTCCGCCAGCAGACGGTCGCCGAGGTCCTGGACGAGCTCGGCGCCACGGCGCCGCGGATGCTGGTGTTCAACAAGACCGACCTGGCCGACGAGGGCAAGCTCGCGCGCCTGCGGGCGCTGTACCCGGAGGCCGAGTTCATCGCCGCCGCGAGCGGCGAGGGCCTCGACCGCCTGCAGGAGCGCCTGGCCGGCTTCTTCGACCGCGCCCTCAGGCCGGTGCGGCTGCTCTTCCCGTACCGCGACGCCGCCGAGATGCACCGCCTGCGCGGCGTCGCCAGCGACGTGCACGAGGAGCACACGCCGGAGGGCGTGCTCTTCACGGCCCGGCTGCCCGTCGCCGAGGCCGGCCGGTACGCGCGCTACGCGCTCGGACCCGAGCCGCGCGGCGACGATGCGGCCGACGGCGACGCCGTCGCGCCCGGAGACCCCCGGTGAACACCGGCGCCGCCGGGTCGGCGCTGCACGGCCCGGGCGGCATCAGAGTCCCCGTCAAGCTGCTGGTCCCGGCGGCCTCCGTGCCCGTCCGCGCCTACGACCACGACGCGGCCTACGACCTGTGCGCGGCCGAGGACCTCACCGTCGAGCCGCTCGGGCGCGCCGTCGTCGGCACAGGCATCGCCCTCGGGCTGCCGCCGGGCCTCGCGGCGCTCACGCTGCCGCGCTCGGGTCTGGCCGCCAGGCACGGCATCTCGATCGTCAACGCACCCGGCCTGATCGATCCGGGGTACCGCGGCGAGATCCGGGTCATCCTCCTGAACACCGACCGGCTCGAGCCCTTCGAGGTCCACGCCGGCGACCGCATCGCACAGCTGCTCTTCCTCCCGGTGACCGAGGCGACGCTCTCCGTCTCCGACGACCTCGAGGACACCCACCGCGGTGGCCGCGGCTTCGGCTCCAGCGGGCGCTGACGCCGGCGGCGGCAGCAGCACAGGTCGTTGACTGGCCCGGCAGCAAGCCAGTAGGCTGACCCATCACTGGGCCGCCTCTGGCGGCCGCGGGGGCAGGGGGAGCACATGACGCAGCAGGAAGCCGACAGTCCCGAGGCCGTGCGGGACCCGGCGCCGGACGTCAGCGCCTCACCGGACAAGCCGACCATCCGCGTCGCGGGCCTCCTCGTCCACGAGGGCCGCATCCTCATGGTCGAGCAGGGCCGGGCGGGGGAGAGGTACTGGCTCCTCCCCGGCGGCGGGGTCCGCTTCGGCGAGACGCTCTCAGACGCCCTGCGTCGCGAGTTCGCCGAGGAGCTCCGCATCCGTGTCGGTGTGAACAAGCTGCTCGCCATCGTCGAGTCCGTCTCTCCGGACCCGGCGTACCGCAAGCACGTCGTGCACCTCGTCTTCGAGGTGTCGGCTCCGTCCGAGGTCGCGCCCGAACCTCACGATCCCAAGGTCCTGTCCGCGGCCTTCCTCGACGAACTGCAGCTCCAGCGTATCGACGTGCGCCCGCCCGTCACCGAGTTCCTGAGCGCCTGCGTGCGCGAGCTGCCGTCGTCGCCCCAGTATCTCGGGCGCCGCTGGTAGACGCGCCGGCGCCGGCCGGGTTCCTCGAAGAGCACGCGATAATCTCCGTTATGTAAAGTCGTGCCCGGACGCGCCCCCTCGGCTGCACCGGCCGGTGGCGTTGATGACACCTCCCTCCCTGCGCAGACGACACGCTGAGTCGCCTGTCCGGGTCCCGCGGCTCCCGCCGCACGCTGCGTGACCCGCAGGCCGAAGCCGGCAGGACGTCCTCGCCCGGACACTCGGACTCCGCAGGTCCGAAGCTGCGAAGTCCGAGTGTCCGGTCACAGTCTCGCCGCCCGCACCCGTCGCGTCGCCGGCCGGCGTCGTCATCGCCCATCCGGCCGCGTCCGGCCGTCGCCGTCTCGCAGACCCCGGCGTCGCGGGTCGACGGTCCCCAGACGGCAGCTGTGGGTCCCTCGGACACTTCGCCCGGGAGTCCGCGCACGGCACCGGAGCACCCTGGGACGGCGCCCGGCGTTCGGGTACGGCGCACGATCACCTCGCACCGGAGACACGAACACGTGTTCGTGCGGCACGTTCGACGTTGGAGACGCGGAGGGCCGCCTCACCTCTCGGCGGGCGGCCCTCCGCCGACTCGCCGCGGGTCCTGCCGTGCGCGGGCCCGCCCCGAACCCCGCGGTCTCAGTACGTGATCAGGCTGAAGACGTCGTAGCCTTCGAGCTTCTCGCGCCCGCCGAGGGCGCCGAGCTCGATGATGAAGGCGACGCCCACGACTTTGCCGCCGAGCTTCTCGACGAGCTCGATCTTGGCCCTGGCCGTGCCGCCCGTGGCCAGGAGGTCGTCGTGCACGAGCACGTTCTGGCCCGGCTTGATGGCGTCGGCGTGCACCTCGAGCTTGTCGGTGCCGTACTCGAGCGCGTACTCGGCCGAGACGGTGTCGTGCGGCAGCTTGCCCGGCTTGCGCGCGCAGACGAAGCCGGCGCCGAGGCCGTAGGCGACGGCGGCGCCGAGGATGAACCCCCGCGCCTCGGCCCCCATGACCACGTCGACGTGCTTGCCCACCCCGTACTCGACCAGCCGGTCGACGGCCTCGTGCAACGCCCTGGGCTCCTGCAGCAGCGGCATGATGTCGCGGAACAGGATCCCCTCCTTGGGGAAATCCGGGATGTCGCGCACGTGCGAGCTGAGGTCGATACCGGGGTCGGTCATGGAGGCTCCTTCGGGGGGTGTCAGCGGCCGGTGCGGCCGCCGCTGAGCCGCCGCAGGCCACGGGCCAGCAGCAGCTGGCGAAGCTGGGTGGTGGCCTGGACGATGTCGTCGAGCTGGTCCAGGCCTTCGCGCCGCCTCTCGGGCCGCGCGGAGCCGAGCGCCGGCAGGAGGACCTGCTCGATGAGGCCGATCTCGCGGTCGACGGCGCTCTTGACGATGCGCAGGTTCTTGGGCCGCAGCCCCAGCTGGGCCAGCTGGGCGGCGGCGCCCACGATGCCCGCGTCGGTCTCGGTATAGCGGCGCACCCCGCTGACCTGGCGGGCGTGGACGAGCTCGAACTCCTCGAGCTCGGACAGCAGCCCGCTGTCGGCCCCGGTCATCGCGAGGATCTCCTCGGCCGTGAACTCGCGCTCGTCGGCCGACGGCACGAGGTCGGCCTTGCGCAGCGTGGGCCGCGAGGACGGCAGCGGGTTCGCCGGGCTGCGTTCGAGCTCCCGGCGGATGACCTTGAGCGGCAGGTACTCGTCGCGCTGCATGGCGAGCACGCGCACGAGCCGCTTGAAGTCGTCCTGCGAGTACAGACGGTAGCCCGCCTTGGTGCGGCGCGGCGTGACGAGGCCCTGCTCCTCGAGGTAGCGCAGCTTGCTCACGCTGATGTCGGGGAACTCCCCGCGCAGCCGCTCGACGACCGAGCCGATGGTGAGGAGCTTCTCTTCCCCGACGTCGAACAGGAGCTCGGCGGGGTCGCTCATTGCGGCACGATGAACGTGAGCTTGTACTTGCCGATCTGGATCTCGTCGCCGTCGGAGAGGACGGTGCGGTCGCCGCGTCTGCGATTGACGTAGGTGCCGTTGAGGCTGCCCTCGTCGACGATGACCCACGAGTCGCCCTCGCGCAAGCACACGGCGTGGTTGCGCGAGACCGTGACGTCGTCGAGGAAGATGGCGGCGTCGGGGTGGCGGCCGATGGCGACGCGGTCGCCGCGCAGGACGTACGTCTCGCCGGCGCGCCCGCCGCCGCTGCGGATGACCAGGCAGGCGTCGTCGCCGGCCACGCAGGCGAGGGGGTCGGTGGCGCCGTCCTCCTCCCCGGGGATGAAGCTCAGCGTGGTGGCGGACTCAGGCTGGTCGGCGATGAGGCTGGCGCCGCAGCGGACGCAGAAGCTGGCTCCC
>CAIXSE010000109.1 GCA_903921965.1 uncultured Thermoleophilia bacterium
GCGTGGCCGGCGGGCGCCCGGCGCGGATCAGTACTGCACGGCGATGAGGGTGAGGCCCAGCTCCTCCTCAGCTGCGCGCAGGCGTGCCAGCTGGTCGTCGTCGGGGGCGGCGGGCTCGGCCTGCAGCACCGGCCCGAACTGCTCCATCACGGCGCGCAGCTTCTCCGCGCGCCCGGCCTCCATCTCGCGGCAGGAGAACGCCACGAGGGTCAGCCCGAGCTCGGCTTCGAGCTCCGCGATGCGTGCCACCGTCGGGTCGTCGAGCTGTCTCGCGATCTCACAGAACATGGCGTCCTCCGCGGTAGGCGGCGCGGCGGCCCCGCGCCGGACTGTCGGTCACGCCGGGGAGTTCGGGTGAGCCGTCCGCGTCCCTGCCTGGACGGGCGTTGCCAGGGCGGGCGACGCGTGGGGCGAAGACCCCAGCGCGCCCAGGTAGAAGACCTCAGGGTCGCTGGGTATCATGGCTGCGAAGGGGGGAGCGTGGTCGGTGCCGACGCGGGTGCGGGCGGCCTTTGGGCCGCCGGCTCGCGTCGTCTTCGTCAGGCGCTCCCAGTAGCTGTGGCCGGCCACGGTCTGGTACCCCGGGCCGGCCTTCATGTGCGGAAGGAGAAAGGATGCGTCAAGTCCTTCGTCTCGCCCTGCTCCCGGCCCTGGCTGTCGTGCTTCTCGCGCTGGCAGGCCCCGCTCTGGCCGCGGGCTCGTTGCAGACCAACATCCCCTACGACGGCACCATCGACATGAAGAACGTCAAGTGGCCGGCGCAGAAGCCGCTGACGGCGCCCGCTGGGGTCACCGTCCCCGCGGCCATGCTCGCCGCGCACGGCGCCCCCACCCTCTACCTCACGCTCTACGACAACACGCCCGGCCACCAGGGCCCGTACGTCGTGCCGTTCTGGAAGGAGTACGCCGGCGCGCACTCCGACATCTACGTGGGCTGGGACGACCTCGCCGCGCCGCCCGAGTCGGTGCAGCAGGACCAGGCCATCACGCCGGAGCAGGTCCAGTACATCGGCCAGCAGTTCGACCAGAAGATCTGGGAGAGCGACGTCTTCCACTTCGGCAACTACAAGGCACGCACCCCCGACGCCTCCATCGACGGCAAGCGCGCCGCCATCTTCGTGCACAACATCCGCGACGACGCCTACTGGACGTCGTACCGCTTCTACATCGCCGGCTACTTCAGCTCCGGCCTCAACGACCTGCTGCACCTCAACGCCATCTTCGTGGACTCGTACAACTGGAAGGACCGCCTGGGCGTCAACACCGCTCGTCCCTCGCTCTCGTACCTGTACGAGGGCACGGTGGCGCACGAGTTCCAGCACCTCATCCACCACGACGTCGACCCCAACGAGACGGACTTCATCAACGAGGGCATGGCCGAGCTGGCGATGCAGTACATCTACGGCACGTCCGTGACCGCCTCCGAGGTCGGGGAGTACCTGTACTACCACCGCGACTCGCTCACCGACTGGAAGGGCGAGCTGTTCGACTACGGCGACTCCGCCATCTGGCAGGACTACCTGTGGGAGCGCGCCGGCGGCGGTGACCTCGACGCTCCGCTGGCCTCGCGCGTGAAGGCCGGGTACGACAGGTTCGCCGACGACCCGAACAAGTTCACGGATCCGGGCGACAGGTTCATCTGGAACCTGATCCACGACCAGAAGACCGGCATGGAGAGCGTGGACGCCCAGGCCGCCGCGGTCGGCATGCCGTCGGCCGAGAACCTGCACCACGACTGGACCATCGCCAACCTGCTCGACGGCAAGGTCGCCGACCCCAGCTACAACTACCGCAACCTCGTCCTCAACGGGCCCGACTCGGACGGCGTGACCATCGACGACGGCATCGCCTACTACGAGTCCAACGCCAACGGTAACATCCCGCCGACCCGCAAGAACGTCCGCCGGCGCACGGCCACCGAGCCGTGGGGCGCCTACTACCGCACCTACGGCGGCTCCGAGCCGGGCTTCACCATGAACTTCACCGGCAACGCCGCCGACGGCATCGCCCCGCACAGCGGCACCTACGAGTGGTACTCGGGCATGGGCAACATGCTGGAGCGCACGGTGCAGCGCACGCTGACCGCCGTGCCGGCCAACTCCACGCTCACGTTCTGGACCTGGTTCGACATCGAGCCGGATTGGGACTACGGCAACGTGGAGGCGTCCACCGACGGCACCACGTGGGCGCGGCTGCCGCAGCTCAGCACGCTCCAGACCGGCGTGACCAACCTGAACGGCTCGACGGCGTGGGACGGCCCCGGCGGCTTCACCGGCACCTCCGGGGGCTGGCAGCAGGCGAGCTTCAGCCTGGCCGGGTACAGCGGCACCGTGTACCTGCGCTTCCGCTACGCTACCGACGAGGCGGCCAACGGCCAGGGCTGGTACGTGGACGACATCGCCGTGGGCTCCACCTTCGTGGACCCGGTCGACGCGATCAACGGCTGGCTGACCCCCGCCGCCGATCCGTGGCTGTTCACCACCGGCCTGCAGGCGAACGACTGGACGGCCGACGCCGTGGTGCCGTACGCCAAGGCGCAGGCCAAGGGCATCAGCGTCGTGCCGGTGGTCGGCGTGGCCGGCCAGGGCGTGACGGGCAAGACGTACGTCGATGCGCAGTACCAGAAGAGCTTCAAGGTGTACGGCATCGTCTCCAACCGTCCGGCCGGCACCTTCGGCTCGACCGGTATCCTCTCGCTCCTCAAGGGCCAGTGAGAGTGGGCTGACACAGCCTGGCGAGGCTGGGGCGGGGCCGCGAGGCCCCGCCCCAGCCGTCTTCACGGGCGGCGCCGGGGCCTCCGCTCGCCGGGGCGGGGCGTGTCCGCCCCGCCTGCCTCGGGGGCCTGCCGGGCGGCGCCCCCTCCGCCGCGGCCGGGGCGGCCGGCCCGCACTTGGTATCATGGCGCCCGTGGACGGTCGTGCAGGCGTAGACACGCGGAGGGTCGCCGAGCTCTGGCGGCGCGAGCTCGCGCGGTACGAGGGCGAGCACCCGCGCTGCCTCGCGCTCCGCGAGCGGGCGCGGGCCAGCATGCCCCACGGGGTGCCGATGAGCTGGATGGTCAGC
>CAIXSE010000110.1 GCA_903921965.1 uncultured Thermoleophilia bacterium
CGATGAGAAGAACGAGGAAGTGAACGGCGGGTCCGCCCAGAGCATCGACCCGGCGGCCATCGAGATGCTGGCGCACGCCGACGAGTGCGGTATCGACACCGCCTTCAGCCGCGCCGCCCACATGAAGCCCTGCCCCATCGGCGAGACCGGCGCGTGCTGCCGCATCTGCTCCATGGGCCCGTGCCGCCTGGTCGGGAAGGACGCCGAGCAGAAGACCGGCATCTGCGGCGCCGACCTGCCGACCGTCGCGGCGCGGCACTTCGCCCGCCAGGTGGCCGCCGGCGTGGCCGCCCACTCCGACCACGGCCGCGACATGGCCATGACGCTCCGCGCCGTCGCCAAGGGCGAGGCCTCCGGCTACGTCGTCAAGGACGAGCAGAAGCTCCACGCCGTGGCGGGCTACATGGGGATCCCCACCAAGGACCGCGAGGTCAACGAGATCGCGCTCGACGTGGCCGACAAGGCGCTCGAGCAGTTCGGCAAGCCGCACGGCGAGATCATCTACACGAAGCGCGCCGCGCCGAAGCGCCAGGCGAAGTGGCGCGAGCTCTCGCTCACCCCCCGCGCCATCGACCGCGAGGTCGTCGAGGTCATGCACCGCACCCACGAGGGGGTGGACCTCGACGCCGAGAACATCCTCAAGTCGGCGCTGCGCTGCTCCCTCGCCGACGGCTGGGGCGGCGCCATGCTCAGCACCGACATCAGCGACATCCTCTTCGGCACGCCGAGCCCCCTCGCCAGCGAGGTCAACCTCGGCGTGCTCAAGGCCGACCAGGTCAACGTCATCGTGCACGGCCACGAGCCCACGCTCTCCGCGATGCTCGTCGAGGCCGCGCGCGACCCCGAGCTCATCGCCGAGGCCAAGGCGGCAGGCGCCGAGGGCATCAACCTCGCCGGCATCTGCTGCACGAGCAACGAGATCCTCATGCGCTACGGCATCCCTGCGGCCGGCAACTTCCTGCACCAGGAGCTGGCCGTGCTCACCGGCGCCGTCGAGGCCATGGTCGTCGACGTGCAGTGCATCATGCAGGCGCTCGGGCCGCTCGCCCAGCGCTTCCACACCAGGCTCGTCACCACCTCGCCCAAGGCCAAGATCCCGGGCGCGACCCACGTCGAGTTCGACGAGCACCGCGCCCCCGAGACGGCCCACGAGATCGTCCGCCTCGCCATCGCCAACTACGCGAACCGCGGGCCCATCCACATCCCCGACTACCACGAGCCCCTCGTCGCGGGCTTCAGCCACGAGTACCTCAACTACATGCAGGGCGGCTTCCACCGCGGCTCGTTCCGCCCGCTCAACGACGCCGTCATCGCCGGCCGCATCCGCGGTCTGGCCGGCGTCGTGGGCTGCAACAACGTGCGCGTCACGCAGGACGAGGGCATCGTCGAGATGATCAAGCGCTTCATCGCCGACGACGTCATGGTCGTCGTGACCGGCTGCGCCGCCAACGCCGGCGCCAAGGCCGGCTACCTCAGCCCCGAGATCCTCGACCACGCCGGCCCCGGCCTGCGCGAGGTCATGGAGGCCATCGGCATCCCGCCGGTGCTGCACCTGGGCTCCTGCGTCGACAACTCCCGCATCCTCACGGTGCTCACGCAGGTGGCCACCGAAGGCGGCCTCGGCGAGGACATCGACGACCTCCCGGCCGTCGGCCTCTGCCCCGAGTGGATGTGCGAGAAGGCCATCGCCATCGGCACCTACTTCGCCGCCTCCGGCGCCCACGTGATCTTCGGTGTGAGC
>CAIXSE010000111.1 GCA_903921965.1 uncultured Thermoleophilia bacterium
GCCGGACTGGCTCTGTACGACGCGCTCGCCGGCGTGCACCCGGCGGTGCCCCGCCACCGGCACCTCTCGCACGCGGCCTGCGTGCGCGCCGTGCCGGCGCTCCGCTACGACGCCCTGACCGGCGGCATCAGCTATCACGACGCGCAGGTGGACGACGCACGGTTCGCCGTCACCCTGGCCGGCACTGCCTTCGCGCACGGCGCCGCCTGCGTCTCGGCTGTGGAGGTCGTCGCGTTCCGTCACGAAGGCGACAGGGTCGCCGGTGCTCTCCTGCGAGACCTCGAGCGCGGCGACGAGCTCGAGGTGCGCGCACGCGCCGTCATCAACTGCACCGGCGTCTGGACGACGGAGATGGAGCGCCTCGCGGGGATCGCGGACCCGCTGCAGGTGCGGCCGTCCAAAGGCGTCCACATCGTCGTCCCGCGTGACCGCATCGATTCGTCCTTCGCCCTCATCCTCCCGACGGAGAAGAGCGTGCTCTTCGTCCTCCCGTGGGGAGACAAGTGGATCATCGGGACCACCGACACGGACTGGGAGTTCGGGCTCGACCACCCGTCCGCGACCCGTGCCGACATCGACTACCTGCTGGGTCACGCCAACGCGATCCTGCGCGACCCGCTCACGCTCGACGACGTCGTCGCCGTCTACGCCGGTCTGCGCCCTCTGGTCGCGTCCGGCGCGGCTGAGACGGCCGCGGTCTCGCGCGAGCACGTCGTGCACCACAGCGCGCCGGGCTTCGTCAGCATCGCCGGCGGCAAGTACACGACGTACCGCATCATGGCGCGCGACGCGGTGGACGTCGCCGCCCGCGACCTCCCCTTCCCGGTGCCGGCGTCACGCACCGAGCAGCTCCCTCTGCTGGGTGCGATCGGGGCGAAGGACGCGGAGGCTCGCGCGCGCGTGCACCTCGGCGCCGCACAGCTCACCCCCGACCAGGTGCGTCACCTCGTCGGCCGCTACGGCACGCTCGCCCTCAAGGTGCTCGACCTCATCGCCGCCGAGCCCCGCCTGGGGGACCCGCTGCCCGGCGCCGAGCGATACCTGAGCGCCGAGGTGCGCTTCGCCGTGCTGCACGAGGCCGCGCTGCACGTGGACGACGTGCTCACCCGGCGCACGCACATCGCCTTCGAGGCTGCGGACCGCGGCCGTGTCGCCGTCGAGCCGGTGGCGCAGCTCATGGCGACGGCGCTGGCGTGGGACCGGGACACCGTGGACCGGGAGATCGCGCACTACCGGGCGCGGCTGGACGCGGAGAGCGCCGCGCAGTCCATGCTTGACGACGCCGCTTCGGACGCTGCGCGCTCGCCGGTCAGGGACGTACGGCTCGAGATGGAGGCGTGACTGACGGCAGGCCGGGCGGGCCGACCGTCGAGGTCGCCCGGCTCCTGCCGCTCAGCCGATCCCGTCGCCGAGCCCGCCGAGCGAGAGCCTCTCGAGTGTGGCCGCCGTCGGCACGCCCAGGGCATCCCAGCCACGTACCCGGTAGTACTCGTCGAGGGCCGCCGCGAAGGCCTCTCGGCCCAGGGTCTGACCCATCGACGGTCCCCGTGAGTGCGGCGTGCCGAGGATGCGCTCCGGCAGGCTGTCGTCGTCCCGTGCCAGACCCTCCCGCAGGTTGAGGAGGCGACCGAGGTTCCAGATGCGCGCGCCCGTGGTCAGCAGCTCCTCAGCGCCGGCTTCACGCTTCCACAGATGGCGGAAGTGCGCGCCGAGGAAGTCGGTGTCGAGGTACATGTTGGCGCACCACACGCCGGTCCAGGCGACGGAGCTGAAGTCCTGGAGGTCGGCGACGAGCCGGGCCCGGCCCTCGAGCGAGTGGGCCGGACCGGAGCCGCCGAGGATGTCGTCGCCGGCGGAGAAGGCGCGCATGTGACAGGCGCCACGGTCCGACGTGGCGTACCCCAGCCCCATCCCGAAGGTGCCGCGCGGGTCGTAGGCCGGCATCTCCAGGCCCTTGACCTGCGTGGCGAGGTCCGGCCGGCCCTTGAGGGCCGCGAGGTCCCGGGCGCCGAGCGCCAGCTCGGCGCCCCAGCTCTCGCGGCCGGCGATGAGCGCCGGCGCGGCGAGGTACCCCTTCGCGTCGCCGAACGAGAGGCCGTATCCGGCTGCACCCCGCTCGCACAGGTCCATGGCGAGGGCCACCACCGAGCCGGTCGACATCGTGTCCAGGCCCAGCTCGTCACAGGCCCTGTTGAACTCCGCCACGACGGCGATGTCGGAGATGCCGCAGTTGCTGCCGCAGAGGCCGATGGTCTCGAACTCGGGCCCCTCGCAGGTGTGCTCCCCGAAACTGTGCACCTGCCGGCAGGCGAGCGGGCACTGCGTGCAGGCGCGAAGCTTCGTCCGGACCTGGAGCAGCGTCGCCGAGTTGATGGACGCGGCGCCCTCGAACACCCCCTCGCTCCAGTTGCGCGTGGGCAGGGCGCCGGCGGCGTCGACGGCGTCCACGAGGAACGGGGTGCCCTCTTCGTACGTCCAGGCGTTGTCGGCGCTCAGGACCCGTTCGTTCTGCAGACGCAGTACGTCGGCCGCGAAGGCGCGGGCGTCGCCGACGCTCACCGCTCCCGTACCGCGCACGACCACGGCCTTGAGGTTCTTGGCGCCCATCACGGCGCCGGCCCCGCCGCGGCCGGCCTTGTGGTACTGGTCGGTCGAGAGACAGGCGAAGGAAACCCCGTTCTCTCCTGCCGGGCCGGTGGAGAGCACCTTGTGGAACGGCCCGAACCGGTCGCGGACCGCCTGCTCCAGGGCCGCGGTCTCGAGGCCCCAGAAGTGCCCGGCGGCCGGCACGAACGCGACCTCGTCGTCCTCGACCAGCAGGAGCACCGGTTCCGGTGCCGCGCCGGTCAGGACGACGGCGTCGTACCCGGCGAACTTGAGCTCGGGGGCGAACGACCCGCCGACGTACGAGTCCAGGAGGGTGCCGGTCGCCGGGCTCTTGCAGCCCACGGCCAGGCGCGAGCACGTGGCGACGGCGGTGCCGGCGAAGGGGCCGGTCGCGAGGATCAGGGGGTTCTCGGGGGAGAGTGCGCCGGCGCCCGCGGGCAGATGCTCCCAGAGGTAGCGGAGGAGAAGGCCCTTTCCGCCGACGTAGAGCCGCGCCCACTCAGGGTCGAGGGGCTCGACTGCCGACGTGAGCGTACCGAGGTCGACCCGCAGGACGCGCCCTGTGTAGAAATCCATCGACACTCTCCCCCGTCGTTCAGCTGGACGCCTCGCGCTCGGCGCGCGGCATCGTCTCCAGGTACTCCTCCAGCGTGGCCGGGAACCCCGGGGCGCGGAGGTCGGTGTGGCACGCGTCCTCGAGCAGCTTCGCCACCATGGCGTACTCGGCCTGTCCGCCGTAGGTGGCTCTTCCCCGCACGAAGAGCTGCTGGACGGTGCCGGCGATGTCCAGCGGCACGTCGTGCTCCTTGCCTATCGCCATGGCGAGGCCGAGGTCCTTGAGACAGAGGTCGAAGGTGAACCCGACGTCGTAGCTGCCGCCGAGGATGGTCGTGCTCTCCGTCTCGAGGATGAAGCTGTTGCCGGAGCTCGCCCGGATGATCTCCCAGGCGGTGCGCAGGTCGATGTCGCTGCGCTTGGCCAGCATGAACGCCTCAGCGGACGCGGCGATGTGGATGAAGGCCAGCATGTTGGTGATGACCTTGATCCTCGATGCCTTGCCCAGGGAGCCGACGTAGAAGACCTTGCCCCCGATGGCGCCGAACATCGCCTCGTGGCGTCTGAAGACGTCCTCTGCGCCGCCGACGAGCACGGTGATGGTGGCCGATTCGGCGTTGTGCACGCCTCCGGTGACGGGCGCCTCGAGGGTGTCGACCCCGCGCTCGGCAAGCAGGCCGGCCAGCCGCTGCAGCTCCTGCGGGCTGTTGGTGCTCATGTCGACCCACGTGCTGCCCGCGGCGAAGCCTTCGATGAGGCCGTCCGGACCGGCGACGACCGTGCCGACGACGGCGATGGACGGCAGACATGTGATGACGGTCTCCGAGAGCCGCGCCGTCTGCGCCGGCGAGTCGGCCCACGCGGCGCCGGCTGCCAGAAGGCCGTCTGCGACCTGCGGCCGGATGTCGTGCACGGTCACCTCGTGGCCGGCCGCCAGCAGGTTCGCCGCGAAGTGGTAGCCGATGTGGCCGAGGCCCACACATCCGATCCTCATGGCATCCTCCCTCCCTGGGGGCATGTGGTAGAATCTTCTCGTTGCATTAACCGACCGGTCAATCAGTGTCTCATTGGACATCTGGTCCCGGCGACTGTCAAGCGCTTCCCGGGGCGCTCGGGGAGCTCGCACGACGGGGGACCGTTGGAGACTGACGCGGCGTTCGGCCACAGCGACACCACGCCTCCTGCGGGTCGCGCCGGGTCGGTCGCAGGGGCGTTCGAGGATCCACTGGCTTCGCTTCCCGAGACCGCCCGCAAGCTGCTCATCGCCGCCAAAGACATCGTTGCGGAGGACGGCTTCCAGGCGCTCACTCTCAACGCGGTGAGCGACCGCGCCGGCGAGAACAAGGCGATGATCTCCTACTACTTCGAGAACAAGGCGGGACTGATCGCCGCGGTCGTGGACTCCGTGGTCCACGACGAGTACCTGGATTCGCTGCAGCGCATGCGGGCGGCGGAGCCGGGCGACCGCCTCGAGTTCCTGGTGGATGAGCTGAAGCGTCTGGACGCGGCCGACGTCGATTTCCAGGTCTTCTTCGAGCTGCTGCCGCACGTTCGCCGCGACGAGCTCCTGCGGCGCCGCATCGCGCGCCTGTACAGGTGGTACTGGAGCGTGAAGCTGGAGTGGCTGGGGGTGGAAGACGGGGCTTCGGCCCTGTCGCAGCCCGACCTTCTCGGGCTCTCGCAGGTGCTGAGCGCCGTGGTCGACGGCCTGGCGATCCAGGCTGCCATCGACCCCGAGCTCGATCTGTCCAACCCCTACCGCGTGTTCACCAGGATGCTCCAGCGCTCGCTCGCGGACGAGTTGCGCCGGGCCGGTCTGGACGCGGCGTCCGGCTGAACGGCGGCGCGCGGCCGAACCGTCACTCCGGCGCAGGCGGCGGCGCCCGCGCCGGTCACCCCAGGCAGTACTCGTCGAGCTGACGCCGGACCAGCGGGTCGAGGTCGTCCGGCGGCTCGTACTGCTCGAGGAGCTCGTCCACCCGCCGGGCCGCGACCGCGGCGAGGTCAAGCCCCCCCTGCGCGCGCCAGGTCTCGAACGGCAGGCGGTTCATGATGCTCGCGCGGCGCTGCCCGGGCGCGTGGCGCCGCGTGTGGCTCTGCCCCAGCACCGTGCCGCCGGGGCCGGCGGCGGCGACCACGTCCAGCGCCAGCTGGTCGTCGTCGACGACGACGGGGCGTCTGGCGATGCGCAGGGCGGTGAGCACCTCGTCGTCGATCACGAACTTCTCCGGCGAGTAGCAGTTGAAGGACGAGAGGATGCCCGCCGAGTGCAGGACGTACTGGGCGCCCAGCCGCAGGACGGTGTCCATGGCGAGCGCCGACTCGATGCCGGCCTGGGCGTCGGGCACGTGCGCGTCGGTGATGCAGCCGCCGGCGCGCACCGGGACGCCCAGCCAGTGGCCGAGCTGTACGGTCGCCTCCATGAGCGTCCAGTACTCCGGCGCTCCCATCATGAGGGCGCCGGTCTGCATGGACGAGAGCGACGACGTGCCGCCGTAGAGGAAGGGCGCTCCGGGCCTCGCGAGCTGTGTCAGCACGAGGCCGACGAGCAGCTCCGCGTGCTGGACGGCCAGCAGGCCGGCGAGCGTGATGGGCGCCGTCGTGCCGCCCATCGCGCAGACCGCGACGAGCACCGGCTGGCCGAGGCGGGCAAGCCGGACCAGGCCGTTGGCGGCGTCCTTGGAGAACTGCAGCGGCGACGTGGTGTTGATGACGGTCAGCATCCGGGGACGGTCGTGCCAGTCCGCGCCCCAGAGGATCTCGTGGACGTCGAGCGCCACACGAAGCTCCTCGGGCGTGGTGACCGTGTAGCGGGCGCTCTTGTCGGTGCCGGTGACGTGGGCGTGTGCGACCACGCGGGGCCGCACCTCTTCGCGCACGTCGTTCGGCTCGAGCGAGTAGGCGACGACCTGCACGTTCGGCGAGAGGTGGCCCAGGGCGATGGCGGTGCGCAGGTCGGCCATCGTGCCGGGCCTGTACTCACCGCCGGCGTACACGAAGGGTGGGCCGGACGCGCTGGCGAGGACCGCAGGCGCGTCCGGCGCGATGCGCAGGTCCAGCTCCGGCCGGCGGCCGGCGACGGTGAAGCCGGCCGGCACCGTGGACCGGGCCCGCTCGACGAGGTCCTCGCCGAACGTCACGCGTGCGCCGTCCACCGCCGCGCCGTGCGCGGCGAGGAGGGCTCGTGCCTCCTCGTCCAGCACGTCGCAGCCGACTTCCCGGAGCAGCCTGAGAGCGGCCTCGTGGATCCTCGTGCAGGACTGCGTGTCGAGGGCGGGGCCGGCTGCTGCGCTCACGGTGACTCCTTACGCGGCGAAGTGATGGGTATCTCACGGCGAGCCTATCGCACTGCGCGAGACGTTGCGTCCGGGCGCATCGCCTGTAGGGTCGACCGTGACGGTGACGGCGACCCGGGAGGCGGCGTGGACCTGATCTACCTGAGCCGAGCCGACGTGGAGGGGCTCGGCATGACGATGCGCGACGTGCTGGACGTGGTCGACGCGGGCTTCAAGGACAAGGGCCGCGGGCTCACCGAGATGCCGCCCAAGCCGGGCATCCACCCGCGGCCCGACTGTTTCATCCACGCCATGCCCGCCTGGGTGAAGCCTGTGGGGGTCCCGGAACACGCCGAGGCCGTCGGGCCGGCCGCGCGCGTGCCCGCCGGCGAGCCTGCGCCGCGCATCGGCACGGTCGCGCCGCGCATCGGCAGGGTCACGTCGCACGGCGGCGAGGTCGCCGGCATCAAGTGGGTCTCGGGCTACCCGCCCAACAAGGCGCGCGGCATCCCGTACATCTCCGGGCTCGTCGTACTGAACGACTGCGAGACCGGCTTCCCTGTGGCGGTGATGGACTGCGCCTGGATCACCGCCATGCGCACCGGCGCGAGCGTCGGCATCGCCGCCCGCTATCTCGCGCGCCGGGAGAGCACGACGGCCGCCGTCGTCGGCTGCGGCGTGCAGGCGCGCACCAGCTTGCGGGCCCTGGTCGAGGAGCTTCCGGCGCTCGCCGAGGTCCGCTGCTACGACATCGACGCGGCCGCGGACGCGGCGTTCGTCGCGGAGATGGGCGCCCTGTTCCCGGCGCTGCGCTTCGTCACCTGTTCCTCCGCCCCGGAGGCCGTGGGCCCTGCCGACGTGGCCGTCACGGCCATCCCCATCGTCGAGGAGCCCCGGCCCGACCTCGATGCCGGCGTGCTCAGGCCCGGCGCCCTGGCCGTGTCGCTCGACTACGACGCCGACTGGACCGGGGCCGCCATGCGCGAGTGCGACGGGTTCTTCAGCGACGACGTCGAACAGTTGCTGGCGACGAAAGCACATGGCTCGTACTTCGCCGGTGTGCCCGACGAGGTGACGGCCGACCTGGGCGAGGTGGCGGCCGGGCTGAAGCCGGGCCGCACGAGCCCGCACGAGCGCATCTTCTGCGTGAACATGGGCATCGCGGTCGACGACGTGGTCACCGCGCGGGCGCTGTACGAACGGGCACTGGCGCGGCACGTCGGCGTGCGTCTGCCGCTCTGAGGGCCCCGGGCCGGCTCCGGCGCGCCTCCCGTCCGCCTGCCTGCCGCGCCGCGCTCGCGCCGTACGCCGGCAGTGGTAGCCTTGCGCGACCGGACCGGCGGCGTCTGCGCGCCGGCACATGCTCCTGGACCTCGGCACGCACGCGTCCGCCGCCCCGCGACCGACCGCTCGGGCCCTTTCTGTGGAACGGAGGTGGACGACCGTGGTCGCCGCCCTCCTCGCTCTGACGGCGAGCCTGCTGTGGGGCTCTTCCGATTTCCTCGGCGGGGTGCAGTCGCGCCGCGCGACGGCGTGGGCCGTGGCGCTCGTCAGCCAGACGACCGCCCTGGCGGCCGCGTTGCTCGCCCTGGCCGTGTCGCGGCCGTCCCTCGTCTCCATCGGTGACCTGGTGGCCCCTGTGATCGCGGGCCTCGCGATCACCCTGAGCGCGCTCGCGGAGTACAGGGCCATGGCCCTCGCGCCGATGAGCGTGGTGGCGCCCATCTTCGCCGGCGCCGCCATGGTGCCCGTCGTGTGGGGGCTGACCGTCGGCGAGCGCCCTTCCGGAGCTGTGCTCCTCGGCATCGTGCTGACCATCGCCGGCATCGTGCTGATCTCCCGGCCGCGACCACAGGAGGCGGGCCGCGAGCGACATGCCCACGGCACCGGGATCCTTCTCGCGGTGTTCGCGGCGCTCATGATCGGCATCGTGCTCGTGGCATACGACTACGGCGGCCGGGTGGACCCCGTGCTGACGGTGGCGACGGCGCGCGTCTCCGCACTGCTGCTCCTGGTCGTCGTGCTGGCCGTCCGGCGGCCGGCCGTCCGGCTCCGCTCTCTCTCGCTGCCTGCGGGGGTGGCCGTCGGCCTGTTCATCGTGATCGCCAATCTGCTCTACACGTACGCCACCACGTTCGGCTTGCTCAGCGTGGTGGCGGTCCTCGGATGGCTCAGTCCCGCGGTGACCATCTTCTGGGCGCAGTCCCTGCTGCGCGAGCGTCTTCGCCCCGTCCAGTGGGCCGCCGCGGCGATGGTGCTCGGGGGGGTCGTCGCCCTGGCCTTGGGGTGATCGCACCTCTCCGCGCCTCGCCTCTCGCGGAGGGACCAAGGGTCTCGGGGACGCGGGCGACCCGCGGGCACGTCGGCCTCGCGGCCTGTCCCCCTGGGCCGGGAGCGGCGGGCTCCGCCTGCCCGGGGCGTGTTGCAGCGACGCCGCCTCGAGCCTACGACGGGAGCACCGGTCCGCCCGCGGCCTCGACACAGCGGTCGAGCTCCGCGAGCACCTCGTCCGGCAGCGTGAACGCCGGCGGGGCCTCCCGCAGCGCGCGCGCCCGCTCGCGCAGCACGTCGACGAGCGTCTTCCCGCCCTGCTCCGCCCAGTGGTCGTGCATCCAGTGGTCCAGCACCGCCGGCCGCCACAGGGAGCGGTACTGCTTGCGCGTGTACGGGCGCGGCAGGTGGGTGCCGCCGGGGCCCACAGCGCGGATCTCGTCGACCACGAGGTCGAGGTCGTCGAGCGGCACGCCGCGCAGGTACGAGCGCACGTAGCCGGCCAGCTCGTCGCCGAGGATCAGCGACTCGTACGACCCCTGGAACGACGACTCGACGTAGCCGATGTCGTGCAGCAGGGTGCCTCCGGATGTGGCCGCGAGGACCAGGGTCACGGCCGTCTCCGCGGTCCACTGACCGTCCAGCGTCTTGGAGTCGCTGACGCCGCCGTAGGTGAACGACGGCAGGCCGTGGTGCCGCCACAGCTCCACGCTGGCCTGCTGCTGCGCCATGATCTCCGGACTGGTGTACGTCATCGCCGAGGTCTGCATGTCGAGGCCGGTGTGCAGGGCCCCGAGGACGAAGGGGGCTCCGGGGCGCACGAGCTGGTGAAGGACGAGGCCGGCGAGCACGTCGGCGGCGAGCTCGACGACCATGCCGGCGCGCGAACAGGGCGCCGAGATCCCGGGACCGGGGCCACCGGACCAGACGAGCGGCAGGCCCAGCTCGGCGCAGGCCATCAGGCGGCCGGTCGCGCTCTCGTCCATCTTGAGCGGCGGCGAGGCCATGGCGTAGATGCCGAGCGAACCGGCGGCTCCGCACAGCTCCGCCATGCGGCGCAGCTCGGCGAGCGTCTCCGGCGGGCAGGTGGCGCAGATCAGCAGCGGCTTGCGCGTGACCCGCAGCAGGGCGCCGACGACGGTGACGTCGATGGCCGTCTCGGGGACGTCCTCGGGCAGGCCCATGGACATGACGTAGTCGAGGTTGGGAAGCTGTTCGGTGAGCGCGCCGAACGCGGACACGTCCGCGAGCCGGGCGCGCCGCCGCTCGCCGGTGTCGAGGTCGTGGGTGAAGAGGCAGTCGCCGCCGGTGCCGTAGTACACGCGGCCGTCCTCGACGACGAGGTCGTCGTGCCCGCCGCGCGACGGCAACAGGAAGCTGCGCGGCGCCGTGCGGATGGCGTCGTCGACCATCGCCGGCGTGAAGCGCACGCGCGTGCCGTCGACCTGCGCGCCCGCCTGGGCCAGCAGGGCGCGCGCCCGCTCGTGCAGCACCTCCACGCCGGGGTCGGCGAGCACGGCCACGGCGGCGTCGTGGATGCGGGCGCACGCGCGCCCGTCGAGCGTGGTGAGCCGGGTCTCGGTCATGTCGCCTCCTCGGGCGAAGGGGTCGGGATCGGTTCCTCGCGCGGCGGTCCTAGACCACGCGGCGCAGCAGTTCCTCGGAGAAGCCGGCGTGGCGCCGCGCGAGGCCCTCGGCCTCGGCCGCGTCGCCGGCGGTGATGGCCGCGAACTGGTCGCGGAAGTCGCGCATCGTCTCGGCCAGCTCGTCGGCGGGCTGGGCCGGCAGGCGCCGACCCGCCGCCGTCACGAGCCGGATCGACAGCGTCAGGAGCCAGTCGAGCGTGGAGAGCAGGTAGCTGTTCCCGGCCATGCGGTGGATGGCGTGGTGCAGGCGGTGGTCGACGGCGACGAGGGCGAAGAAGTCCGGCGCCGTGACCGTGGCCTCGAGATCGTCCGTGACCGCGGACGGCAGCTCCCGGCCGCCCCAGCGCTCCGCGGCCAGGGCGGCCGCCAGGCCCTCCAGCGGCGCCCGGACCTGGTAGATCTCGCGCAGGTCGGTGATGTTGATCTCGCTGACCATCACCCCGCGGCGCGGGATGATGACGACCAGGCGCTGGGCCGCGAGGCGCTGGAGCGCTTCGCGCACCGGCGTGCGGCCCAGCCCGAGCAGCTCGCAGAGCCGCTCCTCGACGAGGACCTCGCCCGGCGCCAGGCGCAGCGAGACGATCTCCTCGAGAAGCCCCCGATACGCGTTCTCCGCCTGCGAGCCGGGCGGCTCGTCGAAGAGCAGGAGGCTCGCCCGCTGTGAGGAGGTGCCGGTCATCAGCTCGCTTCCTCTTGGCCGGCCTCGGTTGAGGCCGCGTCCGTAGTCAGGAGTCTAGGTGATATATCTACTACATATCAACTCTGGCCGCGTTTTCCCGCAGCCTATCCGGGACCTCTGTCCACCGAGCCGGCCCGGCGCGTGGACTAGACTGACCCCGCCAGGAGCGCTTCGTCTTCCGGCCGGCACACCGAAAGAGGGATCCCGATGTTCAGAGCGATGAGACGCAAGAAGCAGCTCCTTCCGGAGGCGGAGGCGGTCGCCATGCTGGAGCAGTGCACGTCGGGGGTCCTGGCCGTCCAGGGCGACGACGACTATCCGTACGCGGTCCCCCTCAGCTACGCCTACGAGGACGGGAAGCTGTTCTTCCACTGCGCGAACGCCGGCCACAAGCTCGACGCCCTGGCGCGCAGCGGCAAGGTCTCGTTCTGCGTCATCGCCGCAGACGACGTCGTGCAGAGCACGTTCACCACGCACTTCCGCAGCGCCATCGCCTTCGGCCGGGCGCGGCTGGTCGCCGACGACGCCGAGAAGCGGCACGCGCTCGTGCTCCTCGCCGCGAAGTACTCGCCCGACCATCTCGACGAGGCGGACGCCGAGATCGACGGCGAGTGGAAGCGGACGAGCGTCGTCGAGCTCGCCATCGAGCACCTGACGGGCAAGGCTTCGATCGAGCTCGTCAAGAAGCAGCCGCAGACGACGAGCTGAGCCGCGCTCTCAGCCGGCGGCCCGCCGGTCGGCCCGGGGGGTGGCTGCGGATGTCCAGGGTGTCCGTCTGCGGAAGCACTCCGTCCTCATGGCGTGGATCTCCGGTCCGCGACCGGTGCCCGCCCGGTCGCCGTCTTGTCGCGGCGGCGGCGTGCGGCAGAAGCGCCTGCGCGGCGACTCGGGGAGGTCCGATCCCCGGATCCTCCGATCCGCGCGAGGCGCCGGCAGCGGGCGGTCGCGGGCCGGGAAGCGAGCCGGGGGGCGGCGGCGCCCCCGGCGCCGCCGCCCCCGGCGGTGTGCTTCTCGAGGGCGCCGGCCGGCC
>CAIXSE010000112.1 GCA_903921965.1 uncultured Thermoleophilia bacterium
CACGGTGTTCAAGAAGATGGTGCCCACCGTCATCCAGCTGCACCGCCAGATGATGGCGCCGCGCTGGGTGATCAGCATGGGCTCGTGCGCCAACTCCGGCGGCATGTACGACGCCTACAGCGTGGTGCAGGGCGTCGACTCGTTCCTGCCGGTCGACGTGTACGTCCAGGGCTGCCCGCCGGCGCCGACGGCGCTCATGGAGGGCCTGCTGCTGCTGCAGGCCCAGGTCGCCACCGAGCGCCGGCCGCTGAGCTGGGTGGTCGGCCAGGAGAACGTCACCGAGGCGCCCAAGGTGCCGCTGCGCGACCTGCGGCGCCCGCAGGTGCAGGCCATCGGCGAGCTGCCGGAGCCGGACGGTGTCTGACGTGGCGGCCGCGACGCAGGCGACGGACGCCGCGCCGGGCGCGGCCGCCGCGGACGTGCTCGCCGAGCTCCGCGCCCGCTTCCCCGGCGCGGAGCTGACCGTGCAGCCCACGGCCGACGGCATCCCCACGGCGTGGCTGCCGCAGGACCTGCTGCCCGAGGCGCTCGGCTACCTCAAGGACGAGGCCGAGCGCCCCTTCAAGTCCCTGTACGACCTCGGCGCGGTCGACGAGCGCTACCGCGCCCACCGCGCCGGCCTCCCCCCGGCCGACTTCAGCGTCTTCTACCACCTCGTCAGCTACGGGCGGAACGCCGACCTGCGCCTCAAGGTGGCGCTCACCGGCGAGACGCCGGCCGTCGCCTCCATCACCCCGCTCTGGCCGGCCGCCGGCTGGTACGAGCGCGAGGTGTGGGACATGTTCGGCATCCACGTCACCGGCCACCCCGACCTGCGCCGCATCCTCACGCCGCCGTGGTGGCAGGGCCACCCGCTGCGCAAGGAGCACCCGGCGCGCGGCACCGAGTACGGCCCCTTCGAGGTCTCAGAGGAGCAGTACCAGGACTGGATGGACGACCTGCGCTTCGAGCCCGAGAGGTGGGGCCTGCCGAGCGCCGCCGACGACCCGACCCTGATGTACCTCAACATCGGGCCGCAGCACGGCGCCACCCACGGCCCGTTCCGCGTGATCGTGGGCCTGCGCGACGAGGAGATCGTCCACTGCCTGCCCGACATCGGCTTCCACCACCGCGGCGCCGAGAAGATCAGCGAGCGCCAGACGTGGCACCGCTTCATCCCGTACACCGACCGCATCGACTACCTCAGCGGCGTGGGCAACAACTTCCCCTGGGTGCTCACCGTCGAGAAGCTCTGCGGCATCGACGTCCCCGACCGCGCCCAGGTGGTCCGCGTCATGCTGGCCGAGTTCTACCGCATCGCCAGCCACCTCGTCTTCTACGGCACCTTCGCCCAGGACGTGGGAGCGCTCTCGCCGGTCTTCTACACGTTCGAGGACCGCGAGCGCATCTTCGACGACATCATCGGGCCCATCTGCGGCGCCCGCATGCACCCCAACTGGTTCCGCATCGGCGGTGTGGCCCAGGACCTGCCGGACGGCTGGGAGCAGGGCGTGCGCGACTACCTCGACTACCTGCCGGCGCGGCTCGACGAGTACGACCGCCTGATCATGGACAACCGCATCCTCAAGGCGCGGACGGTCGGCGTCGGCCCCATCTCCGTGGAGGACGCCGTGGAGTGGGGCGTCACCGGCGCGAACCTGCGCGCCGCCGGCTACCCCTGGGACTGGCGCAAGCAGCGCCCGTACAGCCACTACGACTGGTTCGACTTCGACGTGCCCGTCGGCACCACGGGCGACAGCTACGACCGCATCGCCGTGCGCGTCGAAGAGATGCGC
>CAIXSE010000113.1 GCA_903921965.1 uncultured Thermoleophilia bacterium
GAGGTCGACCTGCCGGCGTTCGCCGAGCTCGGCCTCACGGGCGACCTGCTCGCAGGCGTCGCCGCCATGGGCTACGAGACGCCCACACCCATCCAGGAGCAGGCCATCCCGCGCGTCCTCGCCGGACGCGACGTGGTGGGTTGTGCGCAGACCGGTACCGGCAAGACGGCCGCCTTCGTCCTGCCCATCTTGCAGCGCATGACAGGCCCGACCGTAGCCGACGGCCGCACGGCCCACCCGTCCGCCCTGGTGGTGACTCCCACGCGCGAGCTCTGCGCGCAGATCGAAGAGGTCGGCGAGACCCTCAGCACGTACAGCGGTCGCACCGTCGCCGCCGTCTTCGGCGGCGTGCCCTACGACCCGCAGGCAAAGCGCGTGCGCAAGGGCGTCGACCTTCTGGTCGCCACGCCGGGTCGCCTGCTGGACATGCTGCGTCAGGGCGACGTGCTCCTCGACCAGGTCGACACGCTCGTCCTCGACGAGGCCGACCGCATGCTCGACATGGGCTTCTGGCCCGACGTCAAGCGCATCATCGACGCCGTCCCGGCGAAGCGGCAGAACCTGTTCTTCTCGGCGACGATGAGCAAGACGGTGCTCAGCATCATCGAGGACACGCTGCACAACCCGGTGTTCATCCAGCTCGGCGGCAGCGCCACGCCGGTGGAGAGCATCGAGCAGAAGGTCCTGCCGGTGAACCAGGAGCAGAAGGTCGACCTCCTCGTCGAGTACTTCCGCCACCACGACCCCGACCGCACCCTGGTCTTCACGCGCACGCGGCGTCGCGCCGAGCGGCTGGCCAACACGCTCAACAAGATGGGCATCACGTGCGAGGCCATCCACGGCGACCGCTCGCAGGGGCAGCGCCAGCAGGCGCTCGACGGCTTCAAGAGCGGCAAGATCGCCGTGCTCGTGGCCACCGACGTCGTCGCCCGCGGCATCGACGTGGACAACATCACCCACGTCATCAACTTCGACATCCCGACCAATCCCGAGGACTACGTGCACCGCATCGGGCGCACCGCCCGGGCCGGGGCCAGCGGCATCGCCGTGAGCCTGCTCACGAGCGAGGAAGTGCACGAGCTCCTGGCGATCGAGCGCCTCATCGGCGTGACGATCGAGCGGCACGACCTGCCGGGCTTCGACTACGAGAAGCGCGTCATCCCCGAGTCGCACCAGGTGCAGCCCAAGATCGGCAAGCTGGTGTGGAACGGGGGGGCGCGCCGCGCCTGGACCAAGACCGGCGTGCGCCGGCGCCCCCCGAAGCGGTCCTCGTCGCATTGACGCGCGGAGGCGGCGGCTGACAGGTCGCCGTCTCCTTTGCTATACTGCCGTTCCCGCGTGGGCGACTAGCTCAGTTGGGAGAGCGCCTGCTCGACAAGCAGGAGGTCGTTGGTTCAATTCCAACGTCGCCCACCACGCTTCACCTCCGCCTTCACCTCCGCCTTCACGAAGGCGGCTCCCCGCGAGAGTGCCGCGGCGCGACGAGCCGCGCGTGATCGTGTTCATCGGCTTCCTGGATGCCTTCACGACGTTCTCGGGGTTCATGCTCGAGACCGCCGAGCCGGTACGCGTGATCACCTACCGGCAGCACGGGGACGAGGGGTCGCGCTGACGTGCCCGCGGCGGCGCGGTCAGCCTGCGGCGATGGCGGCGCTGGCCTCGCCGATGAGCTCCGCGGCGGCCTTGCAGGCGGCGTCGGGGCCGGCGGCGGCCGAGACCGCGTCGATGAGCGCGCTCCCGATGATGACGCCGTCGGCGAGGTGCGCCACGCTCGCCGCCTGCTGCGGTGTGGAGATGCCGAAACCGGCCACCAGCGGTGCGGCCGTGCGGGCACGCAGCCGCTCGAGCAGCGCGGGCAGTCCGGACCCGACCTCGGCGCGCGCGCCGGTGACGCCGGTCACGGCCACGCAGTAGATGAAGCTCGTGGCCGCGGCCGCCACCATGTCCAGGCGCGCCTCGGTGCTGGCCGGCGTCGCCATGGGCACCAGGGAGACGCCGTGCCGGGCGGCGAGGCCGGCGAGCCCGCCGGGTGTCCCGGGGAAGCCCTCGGCCGCCGGCGGGAAGTCGGGTGTCGCGGCCTCGTCCAACGGGAGGTCCGGGATGACGAGCGCCTCGACACCCGAAGCCGCCGCCCGGGCGAAGAACCGCTCGGGGCCGCAGGCGAGCACGGAGTTCACGTAGGTGAGGAGCACGAACGGGGCGGCGCCGCTGTGGCCGGCCGCCAGCTGCATCACGTCGTCGGGCGTGACGCCGGCCGTGAGCGCCTCGTGCGTCGAGCGCTGCACCACCGGCCCGTCGGCGATGGGGTCGGAGAACGGGACGCCGAGCTCCACGATGTCGGCGCCGGCGCCGGTGACGGCGTCGATGAGGCGCCCGCTCGTCTCCAGGTCGGGGTGGCCTCCGGTGAGGTACGGCACGAGCGCGGCGCGGCCCGCGCGCGGCGAGGCGAAGGCCCGCGTGAGGCGCGGCCCGAGGTGCGGCGCGGGCGCCGGCGTCTCCACGTCTCTCATCGGGCCTCCTCCGCGCCGCCGGCCGCGAGTGCCGTGTCTTCGAGCAGCTGCGCCGCCTCGTGCACGTCCTTGTCGCCGCGTCCGGACAGGTTGACGATCACGAGGTCGCCCTCGGCGAAGCGGGTGCGGCCGGGGTCGAACGTCTCATCCCTGCCGTCGATGGTGAAGCGCCCCGTGGCCGACGGCGACGGGGCGGTGGCCGGCGCGCCGCTGGGACCGCGGAGCACGTAGGCGATCGCGTGGGCGCTCTCGAGCGCCGGGATGATGCCCTCGAGCTGCGCGAGCGTCCGAAAGGCGGCCAGCGCCTCTGCGTCGGTGGCCGCCGCGTACCGCACCCGGCCGGAGTCCTTGAGCCACGAGTGCTCCGGCCCCACGCCGGGGTAGTCCAGGCCGGCCGAGACGGAGTGCGCCTCGGCGACCTGGCCCCAGGCGTCCTGCAGCAGGTAGCTGTACGAGCCGTGCAGCACGCCCGGCTTGCCGGCGGTGAGCGGCGCGCCGTGGCGGCCCTGCAGGCCCTCGCCGGCCGCCTCGACGCCGGTGAGGCGCACGGGGAGGCTGCGGAAGGCGTGGAAGATGCCCATGGCGTTCGAGCCGCCGCCCACGCAGGCCACGACTTCGTCGGGCAGGTGGCCGTAGCGCTCGCGCACCTGCGAGATGGTCTCGGAGCCGATGACGGCCTGAAAGTCGCGGACCATGGCGGGGTACGGGGCAGGTCCGGCCACGGAGCCGATGCAGTAGAACGTGTGCGCGACGTTCGTCACCCAGTCGCGGAGCGCCTCGTTCATGGCGTCCTTGAGCGTGCGGGAGCCGCTCTCCACCGGTACGACGGTCGCGCCGAGGAGGCGCATGCGGACCACGTTGAGCTCCTGGCGCCGCACGTCTTCGCTGCCCATGTACACGGCGCACTCGAGGCCGAGGAGGGCACACGCCGTGGCCGTGGCCACACCGTGCTGGCCGGCGCCGGTCTCCGCGATCACACGGCCCTTGCCCATGCGCTTCGCCAGCAGGGCCTGTCCCAGGACGTTGTTGATCTTGTGGGCGCCGGTGTGACACAGGTCCTCGCGCTTGAGCAGGACGGTCGCCCCGCAGCGCTCGCTGAGGCGCGGCGCGTGGTAGAGCGGCGTGGGCCGTCCGGCGTAGTCGGCGAGCAGGCGCGCGAGCTCCGCCTGGAAGGCGTTGTCGCCCTGCGCCTCTTCGTAGGCCGACGTGAGCTCGTCGAGCGCGGGGATGAGCGTCTCGGGTACGTAGCGGCCCCCGTAGGGCCCGAACCTTGTCTCGACGGTCATGAAGCCGCACCTCCGGTGTGGTCGGCGGCCGCGACGGCGCCGAAGAACGAGCGCATCAGTCTATGCTCTTTGACCCCCGGCGTGCGCTCGATGCCGCTGCTCACGTCGACGGCGTACGGGTGGAGCAGCTGGATGGCCCCGCTCACGTTGGAGGGGC
>CAIXSE010000114.1 GCA_903921965.1 uncultured Thermoleophilia bacterium
ACGCGGTCCGGCGGGTGGGCGGTGACGCGCGAGACCCCGGAGATCACGAGCACCATGCCGGCCCCGAGGAGCGCGAGGCCCGGCAGGTCGATGGGGCCGGACCCGACCCTGGGCATCGGCGGCAGCAGGCGCGGGGTCAGGACGAGGCCGATCGCGCACATGACCGGTACGATGAGGAACAGCCAGCGCCAGTCCACGTAGGTCAGGGCGCCGCCGGCCAGGCTCGTCACCAGGGTGACGATGCTGGTGAACAGGCCGAACAGGCCCAGGCCCATGCCGAGGCCGCGCCCGGGGGCGACGGCTTTGACGTAGGCGTACGAGCCGGTGACCATGGCGCCGTAGCCGAGGCCGGCCAGCAGCAGGCCGCCCACGTAGACGGCGCCCACCGGGACGGCGAACACGACGAGGTTCGCCGCGCCGGCGACGACGAACGAAGCCATGAGGACGCGCCGCCGGCCCAGCCTGTCGGCGGCGACCCCGGCGGCCACCGCGGTCGCCGCGATCGCCAGGCTGACGGCGCTGGCCGCGGCGCTGCGCATGCCCGCGGAGAGGTGCAGCGCCTGCGTCACGTCGACCAGCGAGACCGTGGCCAGCGACACCCCGGTCGCCTTGATCGCGGCGATGAGGCCGAGCAGCATGATGGCCTTGGCGCCGGAGACGGACGTCGCGGCCGCGGGCGTCGCGGCCGGCAGCCTGTCTGCCGCGGCCGCCCCGGCCGGCGCCGAGCCCGGCGAAGCGCTCACGCCGGCTCCTTCATGAGCACCCAGGCGGCTGCCGAGGCGGCGACCATGATGGCCGCGCACAGCAGCATGGAGCCGTGGAAGGCGCCGCTGAACGACGACATCGCGTGCCCGATCGCGTCCGGCAGGTCGTGCAGGCCCGGCTTCTGACCCGTGGTGAGGAAGTTGTCGAGGGCCGTGAGGGTGGAGTGGGCGTCGGAGGGAGTCACGCCCTCGGCGCGGAGGCCGCGGACGATGCCGCCCGCCGTGAAGCGGTCGAGGAAGAGCACCGTCAGGATCATGCCGAGCGCGCTGCCCAGCTGGCTGATGCTCGTCTTCGACGACGTGACGGCGCCGTAGTCGCCCGCGGGCGCGCAGCGCACGATGACCTGCGCCTGCGCGGTCATCGCCGCCGCGAGCCCGAAGCCGGCCAGGAGGGTCCCCGGCAGGATCGCCCAGTAGGAGCTGCCGTGGTGCAGAGGGACGAGGAGCACGTAGCCCGTCGCCTGGAGCAGGCCGCCGCCGGCCATCACGTGGCGTGCCGGGACGCCGTCCTTCAGCCAGCGGCCCGCCAGCAGGCCGCCGGCGGCGAGGCCGCCGAGCCCGCCGACGATGTACGAGGGCTGCAGTCCGATGGATGCGACGAGCACCGACTCGCGCGCCACGTACTGCAGGTGGTCGCTCATGCCGAGGGCCATCGCGGCGGCGGCCATGTTGGCGGCGAGGCCGAAGACGGCCGCCGCCACGTACCGCCGCGAGCGGAACAGCCGGACCGGGAAGGCCGGGTGCCGGCTCCGCACCTCGAGCGCCACCCACGCGGCGAGCAGCGCGACCCCGGCGACGGCCGGCAGCCAGGCGACGAGGTCGTGCGGCGCGCTGGTCGCGGTGGTCAGGCCGGAGATGAGCAGCAGCATGCCCGCGCCGAGCGTGACGAGGCCTCTCAGGTCGACCGGTCCCGACCCGGCACGCGGCATCACGGGGAGGAGGCGCGGGGTGAGCACGGCGGCGACCGCGCACATCGCCGGGACCACGAGGAAGAGGAGGCGCCACGAGGCGCCGGCCAGAGTGCCGCCGGCGACGATCGTGGCGGTGCAGAGGAAGGTCGTGAACACCGTGTAGAGACCGAGCCCCCAGCCCAGCCCCTTGCCGGGGGTGACGGCCTTCACGTAGGCGTACGAGCCGGTGGTCATGGCGCCGTACCCGACGCCCGCGGCGACGTGCCCGCCGAAGTAGAGCCAGCCGGACGGGGCGGCGAGGACGACGAGGTTCGCCGCCCCGGCTATGACGAACGAGCCCATGAGCACGCGCCGCCGTCCGAGCCGGTCGGCGGCGACGCCGGCGGCCACCGCCGTCGCGGCGATGGTCAGACTGACGGCACTGGCGCAGGCCGCGCGCAGCAGCGTGCCGAGGCCGAGGTCGGTGGTCGCGTGCACCAGCGCCGTGGTGGAGAGCGACGCGCCCGTCGCCTTGATCGCGGCGATCCACGCCAGCAGCAGGATCGCGTAGGGGCGCGCGGCG
>CAIXSE010000115.1 GCA_903921965.1 uncultured Thermoleophilia bacterium
CGGCGTCGCGGAGGATCTCCTCGGGGGTCACGAGCGTGACCAGCTCGATGCCCTCGAGGTCGGCGGCGTCGACTTCCTCGCCCCACGCCGGCATCTCGGCACGCGTGCGGCGGTACATGATCCTGACGCTCTCGGCGCCGAGGCGGATGGCCGTGCGCGCGGCGTCGATGGCAGCGTTGCCGCCGCCGATGACGACCACGTTCCTGCCGACCTCGCCCTTGCCGTCGACGTTGTACTGCTTCAGGAAGGACAGGCCGTCGTACACGCCGGGGCCGTCCTCGCCGGGCACGCCGATGCCCATGCCCTGCGGGGCGCCGACGGCCACGAACACGGCCTCGTAGCCCTCGTCCTTGAGCTGCTTGAGGGTGAAGTCACGGCCGAGCGCCTTGCCGTACTCGAAGCGCGCGCCCATGGCCTCGATCATCCTGACCTCGCGCTCGAGCTCGTGGCGCGGCAGGCGGTAGGACGGGATGGCCTGGACGAGCATGCCGCCGGCCTTGGGCTCGGCCTCGAACACGACCGGCTTGTAGCCGAGCCGCGCGAGGAAGTACGCGGCCGAGAGGCCGGCCGGGCCCGAGCCCACGATGGCGACCTTGCGGGCGGCGTTCTCGTCGCTCGCGAGGATCTCCGGCAGCTGCGGGTCGTTCTCCTGCTCCACCATGAAGCGCTTGACGTGGCGGATGGCCAGGGCGCCGTCGAGGCTCGCGCGCATGCACTTGCTCTCGCACGGGTGGAAGCAGACGCGGGCGCAGATGCTGGCCAGCGGGTTGCGCTCGCGGTGCAGCTTGAGGGCCTCCTCGTAGCGCTCTTCGCCGACGAGGCTCACGAAGCCGGGGATGTTGACGCTGGCCGGGCACGCGTTGGAGCAGCGCGCCTTGAACATCGTCGAGCAGACGCCGGCCTCGCAGTACTTGTCCTTGATGTGGGCCTCGTACTCGTGGCGGAAGTGGCGGATGGTGCTGAGCACCGGGTTGGCCGCCGTCTGGCCGAGGCCGCAGAGGGCGGTCTGGCTGATGGTGGTGCCGAGGGCGATGAGGCGCTCGATGTCGCCCTCTTCGCCCTCACCGCGCGTGATGCGCTCGACGATCTCGAGCATGCGCTTGGTGCCGACGCGGCACGGCGGGCACTTGCCGCAGCTCTCTTCCTGCGTGAACTCGAGGAAGAAGCGGGCGATGTCCACCATGCAGGTGTCCTCGTCCATGACGATGATGCCGCCGGAGCCCATGATGGCGCCCAGTTCCTGCAGCGTCGCGTAGTCGACGGGGACGTTGAGGTGCTGCCTGGGGATGCAGCCGCCCGACGGACCGCCGAGCTGGGCGGCCTTGTACTCCTTGTCGCCGGGGATGCCGCCGCCGACCTCGAAGATGAGCTCGCCGAGCTGCATGCCGATCGGCACCTCGACGAGGCCGGTGTGCCGCACGTTGCCGCCGAGCGCGAACACCTTGGTGCCCTTGCTCTGCTCGGTACCGGTGCTGGCGTACCACGCCGAGCCCTTGAGGATGATGGGGGCGATGTTGGCGAACGTCTCGACGTTGTTGAGCACGCTCGGCTTGCCCCAGAGGCCCGAGACCGCCGGGAACGGCGGGCGCGGGCGCGGCTCGCCGCGGTTGCCCTCGATGGAGGTCATGAGGGCCGTCTCTTCGCCGCACACGAACGCGCCCGAGCCCATGCGGATCTCGAGATCGAAGGCGAAGCCGCTGCCCATGATGTCGTCGCCGAGCAGGCCGTACTCGCGGGCCTGGCCGAGGGCGTGGTTGAGACGCTCGACGGCCAGCGGGTACTCGGCGCGCACGTACACGTAGCCCTGGTGCGCGCCGATGGCGTAGGCGCCGATGACCATGCCCTCGATGAGGGAGTGCGGGTCGCCCTCGAGCACCGAGCGGTCCATGAACGCGCCGGGGTCGCCTTCGTCGGCGTTGCAGAGGATGTACTTGGTGTCGTTGTCCTGGGCCTGGGCGAACTTCCACTTCATGCCGGTGGGGAACCCGGCGCCGCCGCGCCCGCGCAGACCGCTCGCCAGGACCTCCTCGACGACCTGCTCGGGGGTCATCTCGGTGAGCACCTTGGCCAGCGCCTGGTACCCCTCACGCGCGATGTACTCGTCGATCTTGAGGGGGTCGATGATGCCGCTGTTGCGGAGGACGATCTTGACCTGGCGGTTGAAGAACGGGATGTCGTCCATCTCCGCCTGGGTGCGGTCGGTACCCGGGGCGTGGCTCACGAGGCGCTCGACGATGCGGCCCTTGAGCAGGTGCTCCTCGACGATCTCCGGGATGTCCTCGACGTGCACGTTCTGGTAGAAGACGCCGTCCGGGTAGACGAGCGCGACGGGGCCCTGCACGCAGGGGCCGAGGCAGCCGGTCTCGATGACGCCCACCTCGCCGGCGAGGTCGCGGCCGGCAAGCTCCTGGCGAGCCGTCTCCGCCACCTCCAGCGCGCCGCACGCGATGCAGCCGCCGCCGGTGCAGATCAGCAGTTGACTTCTCACATCAGCCATAACGGTTCACTCGCCCTTCAGCTCTTCTGGATGAGGTACGCGTCGACAGGGTGGCCGCCCACGAGGTGCTCCTCGACGATGACCTTGACCTTGCCGTCGTCGAGGAGGCCGTAGCGGTACATCGTGCCGTCGGGCATCGTCACGGTGGCCATGGGCTCCTCTTCGCAGAGCCCGGCGCAGCCCGACTGGTGCAGGCTCACGTCCTGCACGCCGGCGGCGGCCATCTCGGTCATGAAGGCGGCCACGATGCCGCGTGCGCCGGCGGCGATGCCGCAGGTGCCCATGTGCACCGTCACCTGGCGCTCCTTGCGCCCCTCGCGCAGGTCGATGTCGGCCTTGGCCTTGGCGGCCAGCGCCTTCAGCTGCTCGGGGCTGGTGATCTTGTCGGCCATCACGCGCTCCTCTCGCCGGCCAGGACGGGCTCCGCGGCGTACTGCGCGAGGATCTCGTTGATGCGCTTGGGCTTCACGCGGTGGTGGACGTCGTCGTCGACCATGATCACGGGGGCGAGGCCGCAGGCGCCGAAGCAGCGCCCGATCTCGAGCGAGAAGTTGCGGTCGTCGGTGGTGCCGCCGATGTCGATGCCCAGTTCCTTCTTGAAGGCGTCGAGGACGGCGACGCCGCCGCGCACGTAGCAGGCCGTGCCCAGGCAGATGCGGATCAGGTGCTTGCCGCGCGGCACGGTGGTGAAGAACGAGTAGAAGCCCACGACGCCGGCCACTTCGCTGTACGGCTTCTTGAGCTCTTTGGCGATGTGCTTGAGGGCGACCTCGGGCAGGTAGCCGAAGATGCCCTGCGCGAGCTGCAGCACCGGGATGAGCGCCCCGGGCTTGCCCTTGTAGTCGGCGATCACCGCGTCGAGGCGCTCGAGGAGTTCTTCCTCGGTCGGCTCCTCGGTGCAGCAGGCGCACCCTTTGACTTCGTCACTCATGCGGCTCTCCTTCACTCGTGTCCGCGGGCGCTCCCCGCGGTGGGTCGGTCAGGTCAGGGCCTCCTGGTAGGCGACGAGCGCCGGATACTTGCCGGGCAGCTCGCTGCCGCGCACCTCCACATGCGCGTCGCCGTCCTCGAGGTCCACGAGAAAATCGATCTGGGGGTTGGTGGCGACCATCGTGAGGATGCTGGCCGCCACGTCGCCGAGCGGCGGCCGGTCCACGTTGTCGAGGCCGAGCCAGGCGTGCACCTGCACGCCCCCGAGCCCGGCCGAGCGGCCCACGCTGAGGCCGCCGCCGGCGTCCTCGGCCGCCTGCCGGAAGAGGCTCAGGCCGAGGCCGGTCTTCTTCGACTCCTTGGTCGTGAAGAAGGGGTCCAGGGCGGCCTCGGGCTGCACCGGCAGCCCCGGCCCGTCGTCCTGGACGTCGATCACGAGCACGCCTGCGGCGCGGTCGGCGGTGATGCTCGTGGCGATCACCGTCGCTCCCGCGCGCACGGAGTTCTCGAGGATGTCGAGCAGGTACAGGGAGAGGTCATGCATCGCCGAGCCCCCTGCCGTCGCGCCCGGCGAGCGCGAGGGCGAGCTCGTCGAAGCCGGGGCGCTCGCAGCGCACCGCGGTGCGCGCCGCGCCGATGTCGGCCAGGTAGTGGGCGTCGGACGAGTGCACGAGCGGGAGGCGGTGTGCGCGGTAGGGCTCTTCGTCCTCGGGCGCGACGCCCACGTGGCGCGAGACCTCCACGGCGTCGAAGCCGGCCTCGTCGGGGAAGAAGCCGAGCTGGGCGATGACGCCGAACCCGCGGCGGTCGATGTGCGCGGCCACGGCCAGGCCGCCGTGCCGGTGGATGAGGGCCACGGCGGCGTCCACGTCGAGGGTGCTCGCGGTGGCCAGCGCGAGCGGCTCGCGCGCGACCTCGGCACCACCGGCGTCCAGCACCTGCTGCTCGCCGAAGAAAGCCTCGTAGCCGCCGTCCGCCTCAGGCAGGGTGGCGCCGACCTCGGCGCCGGCCGCCTGTGCGGCCGCGGCGTCGGGGAAGAGCCCCACCACGTGGCACTCCTCGGCCGTGGTGACCTCCATCCCGGCGAGCACCGCGAGGCGCTCGCCGGCCGCCAGCTGCACGGCGGCGGCGTTCCTGGCGCTGTTGTGGTCGCAGACGGCGATCATGCCCAGCCCCTCAGCGAGCGCCTTCTCCACGATCGCGGGCGGCGTCATCTCGCCGTCCGCGCAGGGCGACAGTGCGGTGTGCACGTGCAGGTCTGCGGCGCAGACGTTCACGCATGGGATCCCTTCACGCCGAGCCCGTACAGGTGCCCGACCACGTCGAAGGTCTCGTCGGCGGCGACGTAGAGGGCGATGCCCTCGGCCGCGGCCTTCTCGACCACGTCCGGCTCGGGCCTGCGGCCGCCGGCGAACACCACGGCCGCCAGCTCGGCGTGGCTGGCCACGGCGATCACGTTCAGGTGCACCTGCAGGGTGACCAGCAGGCCGCCTTCGGGGGCGTGCGCCAGCACGTCGCTCAGCAGGTCGGACGCGTAGCCGCGCGTCACGTCGGCGTCGGTGAGCTGGGCCGCGGGGGTCAGCAGGTCAAGGTCGAGCTTGGCGGCGATCTCGCTGAGTTTCATGAGACGCTCCCCTCCTCTGTGGTCACATACGGGCACGCCGCACGGGTGCTGCGGCTCATGACGATGTCTTCGGCGAGTGCGGCACAGGTGGGTGCGCCGCAGACCCCGCAGTCCTTGCCCGGCAGGGCCCGGGTCTCAGCGTCGAGCAGTCCCAGCTTGCGGATCGCCTCGGCCATGTCGTCGTCCAGGCGCACGCCGGGCCGCGGGCGGAACGGGCGCGCCCGCGCGACGCTGCTGCCGCCGCCGTCGAGTCCGGCCGCGGCGGCCCAGCGCCACGCGGCGACGCGGGCGTCTTCGGCGAGGAGCGGCGAGCCGAAGCAGCCGCCGTCGCACAGGTACGGCTCGACGGCGCTCACGCCGCCCAGGACGCCGTCTTCGAGCTGTTCGAGGACGGCGACGACGTGCGCGACGCCGTCCACGACGAGCAGGTCGTCGGCCCCGGCCGCCCGTGCCCACGGCGCCCCGGCACGCTCGCCGGCGCCCTCGCGGCGCGCCGTCAGCCTGGGCAGCACGGCCTCGCGCACGCGCCGCGGCGTCACGGTGCGGCGCTGGTCGGTGGGCTGCTGCGCGAGGAGCGCGGAGCGCTGGCTGGGGCAGGAGACGACGTAGGTGGCTTCGCGCCCGTCGAGGTCGCGCTGCAGCGCCTCCCACGGGGAGGCGAGGGGCGCGA
>CAIXSE010000116.1 GCA_903921965.1 uncultured Thermoleophilia bacterium
GATCTCGGCCTCGCTCGCGCCGGCCGGCAGGGTGTGGTTGAAGTAGGCGAAGCCCACGTCGCCGGTGTTCTTCTCGATCTGGCCGCGGTAGAACTGCGCGCCGCCGTCCTCGCCCACCAGGATGGTGGCGACGCCGGGCTTGACGCCGCAGGTCGCCAGCCGGGCGACCTCGGCCTTGATCTCCTCGCGGATCTGCGCGGCGATGGCCTTGCCGTCGATGATCTGAGCTGCCATGGCTTCCCTCTCGTGTATGGGTTGGTCGATCAGAGCTTGGCGAGCGTGATGGCGAGCACTTCCTCGCGCAGCGCCCTGGCCTCGGCCTGGAGCTCGTCGATGACCTTCTGGGCGGTCTCGACGTAGTCGCAGTCCTCGATGGACCCGAGGTTGATCTTCACGTTGAGCGCGCCGCCCACCACGGCGGCCTCGCCGAGGATGGCGCCGATGCCGGCGTCGGTGACGGCGCCGGGGTTGCCGAGCTCGGCCGCGGTCTTGGACCAGCGGCAGACCTCGACGGCGACCTTGCAGATGTCGAGCGGGACGTTCGCGGCGACGATGAGGCCGGCCTGCACGGCCGCCTTGCGCGCCTTGATCTCCTCGTCGGTCTCCTTGGGCAGCTTGTACGCCTGGATGACGCCGCTGTAGGCCGTGGTGTCTTCCTGCAGCAGCTTCTCGAGGCGCGCGCGGCAGTCTTCGGTGCCCTCGACGACCTTCTGGATCTCGGGCTCCACGTCGGCGAACTTCTCCTTGCCGAGCGTGAGGTTGCAGACCATGGAGACGAGCGCCGCGCCCAGGGCGCCGACGCAGGCGGAGACGCTGCCGCCGCCGGGCGCCGGGCGGTTGCTGGCGGCGTGGTCCAGGTAGGTCTGCAGGGGCTCTGACGCGTAGATGGTGGGACCGTCGCTCACCGTGTGCACCTCCGGGTGGGGCGGGTGCGGTGCGGCGGCGCCGGCGGAGGCCGTGGAGCGGCCGCCCCCGGCGGCGCCGCGGGGCGGGCCGGCCGAAGCCGGGCCCGCCCCGGGGCATCACCCGCCGATCAGGTTCTCAGAACAGGCCGATGATGCGGCCGGTCTCGACGTCGATGTCCACGTCGACGGCGGCGGGCCGCTTGGCCAGGCCGGGCATGGTGCGCATCTCGCCGAGGAGCGGGTACAGGTACCCGGCGCCGGTGGCCGGACGGATGTCGCGGATCGGCACGCGGAAGCCGCGCGGACGGCCCTTGAGGGTCGGGTCGTGGCTCAGCGAGAGGTGCGTCTTGGCCATGCACAGCGGCAGCTTGTCGAGGCCCTGCTCGGTGAACTTCTTGATCTTGGCCTCGGCCTCGGGCATGTAGTCCACGCCGTCGGCGCCGTAGATCTTGGTGGCGATGGTCTCGATCTTCTCCTTGATGGAGGCCTCGAGCGGGTAGAGGAACTTGAAGTCGCCGCCCTTGTCGGCCGCGGCCTTGACGACCTCGGCAGCCTCCTGGCCGCCGTCGCCGCCCAGCGCGTGCACGTTGATCGGGATGGCGTCCTCGGCGCCGGCGGCCACGGCCTCCTTGCGCACGATCTCGACCTCGCTGTCGCGGTCGAAGGCGAAGCGGTTGATGGTCACCACGACCGGGATGCCGAAGTACTTCATGTTCTCGATCTGCTTGGCGAGGTTCTCGCAGCCCTTGGTGAGCGCCTCGTTGTTCTCGCCCTTGAGCAGCTCGGGGTCGACCGGCATGCCGCCGTGCATCTTGAGGGC
>CAIXSE010000117.1 GCA_903921965.1 uncultured Thermoleophilia bacterium
CAGGACGTCGAGAAGATCGCCCAGCTCCAGCGCTTCTACGACCGCTTCCACGCGAAGAAGGACAAGGCCAAGCAGGCCAAGGCGAAGCTGACGCAGATCGAGCGCATCAAGCGCGACCTCAAGGAACCGCCGCGGCAGACGAAGAGCTTCAAGCTCGGCCTGCCGCAGCCGCAGCCTTCCGCCCGGGTGGTGCTCGAGATGAAGACGCCGGCCCTCACCGTCGGCTCCGCCGACGAGCCGGCCGGCGTGCGCACGCTCGTGCGCGACATCGACGTCGTGCTCGAGCGCGGCGAGAAGGTCGCGCTGCTCGGCGCCAACGGCTCCGGCAAGACCTCGCTGGTCGAGACCGTCGCAGGCCTGCGCAACCTCGCCGCCGGCGCCGCCCACCTGGGCCACAACACGCGCGTGGCCTACTACTCGCAGCAGGGCCGCGAGCTGGACGAGACGGCCACGTGCCTGCAGACCGTCCTGCCGCTCGTCGGGCAGGACGAGGAGCAGGCCCGCAAGCTCCTCGGGCGCTTCCAGTTCGGCGCCGACGAGGTCGAGAAGCGCGTGGAGATGCTGTCGGGCGGCGAGCGCAGCCGCCTCCGCCTCCTGGCGCTGCTCGTCGGCGACGCGAACCTGCTCCTGCTCGACGAGCCCACCAACCACCTCGACATGGGGTCCGTCGAAGCACTGGCCGACGCCCTCGACGACTACACCGGCACGATCCTGCTGGTGACCCACGACCGGCACCTCATCGACCGCGTGGCGTCACGGGTCCTGGAGATCGAGGACGGGCGTCTCCTGAACCACCTGTCGGCGGGCCGTTACTGGGAGGCGCGCGCCGAACGCCTCGGCGAAGACCTCGCCGCGGGTGAGGCGGCGGCGCACGCCGCCGGCACCCGCGCCGCCGGCGGCGGCTCCGCGAAGCGCGGCGCCGCGCCTGCCGGAGCGGCGAGGACGCGCCAGACGAAGGAGTCCGCGGAAGAAGCCCGGCGCCACCGCGCCCGGCTGCGCGCCGCCGAGGCCGCCGTCCTGCGCGCCGAGAAGCGGCTCGGCGAGATCGACGCCGAGCTCGCCGAGCCGGAGACGTACGCGGACCGCGACGTGCTGAACCGCCTGCTCGACGAGCGCGGCATCGTCGAGGGCCAGCTCGAGCGCGAGTACAAGGAGTGGGAGCGCCTCGTCGACGAGGCCGGGTGACGCCGTGGCACCCCGGCCGCCCGCCGTCACCGTCTCCCCCCCGGTCGTCGCGGAGCTCCAGGCCCGCATCCTCGACTGGTACGCGCGGAACCGCCGCGACCTCCCCTGGCGCCGCACGACCGACCCGTACGCGATCCTGGTCAGCGAGGTGATGCTCCAGCAGACCCAGGTGCCGCGCGTGGTGCCCAGGTACGAGGAGTTCCTCTCCGCGTGGCCGGCGCTGGAGGACCTCGCGGCGGCGCCGCTCGCCGACGTCCTCCAGGTGTGGCGCGGGCTCGGCTACAACAACCGCGCACGACGCCTGAGGGAGTGCGCGGCGGCGGCCGTGGCCGCGGCCCGCGAGGCCGGCCCGCGGCCGGCCTCGCTGCCGGATTCGCTCGAGGGGCTCCGCGCCCTGCCCGGCATCGGCCCCTACACGGCCCGGGCGGTGCTCATCTTCGCCGGCAACCGCGACCTGGCCGCCGTGGACGCGAACGTCCGGCGCGTGCTCACGAGCGAGCTCGGCCTGCCCGGCGACCTCGGCGACCGCGACCTGCAGGCGGTCGCCGACGCCGTGCTGCCCCGCGGCCGCAGCCGCGACTGGCACAACGCGCTCATGGACTACGGATCCCTGGTGCTCACGGCACGGACGACGGGCATCGCCCCGCGCACCAGGCAGAGCGCCTTCCACGGCTCCCGCCGCTGGTACCGCTCGCGCCTGCTCCGGGCGCTCCTCGACGGCGGTCCGCAACCGCTCGCCGACCTCGCCGCCGCGGCGGGCCTCGACACGGAGGCCGCGGCAGACATCGCCGGCAGCCTCGAGGCCGACGGCCTCGTCCGCGTCGACGGCGGCGTCGTGCGCGTGCCCTGAGCGCGTACCCTGGGCCCGGGGGCTCGCGACCCCGGTCCGGACGCCTCAGGTCCGGAACATCGTGAGCAGGAAGACGAGCTCCTCCCGCGCGCGGACCGCGTGCTTCAGCTCGGCCGGCATGTAGTGCAGCTTCCCGGGGCCGGCCTCGTACTCCACGCCGTCCAGCACCACGCTCCCGGCGCCGCGCAGCACGTGGATCACCGCCGGCACGCTCGCCGTGTGCTCGCTGAGCTCCTGCCCGGGTGCGAGGGTGAACAGGATGATCTTGTGGTGGTCGTTCTCCACGACCGCCTTGCTGACGATGCCCTGCTCTGCGACCTGCGTCATGGCCTCGAGGTCGACGACGACCGGTGTGGAACCGTCCATGCTGTGTCTCCTGACTCTGCGGGGTTGCCTGTCCCACAAGCTACCCCGTGCCGCCCCGGCCGAACTTGACGTTCGTCAGCCGGCCCGGTTTGACACAATACCCTCCCGGGCATATAGTTTGTGCACGACATCACACTATCTCCACTTTTCGAGGAGGGTCGCCATGACGAATCCATTCGTGAATATCAAGCGCCTGCTCCAAGACTCCCCGGACCAGTCCGGCCGGCCGTCCAGGAGCACTGCGCAGCGCTTCGAGAACGACTTCATGAAGTACGACCTCACCGCCGACGCGCGGTTCTGAGAAGGGAGGTCAGCGCCATGAACACCACCGTCTTCCACTCCCTCGGCAGGTTCCTCGCCGAGGCCGCGGCGGCCATCGGTACGCCTTCCGGGGACACGCGTGGTCACGTGCGTGTCTACCCTCTCGACCGCAAGATCGGCAGGGGTCGCAACTTCTGACTGTTTCACCCGCAGACGCGACAGCCCCCAGTCGCCGCCTGCTCCTGTAGAGGCCTCCCGCGCCTGACCCGGCCCAACCCTGTCAGGACCACGCGGGGGGCCTGTTTCTTCCCGGCAGGGCGCCGTCCCGGAGCGGATCGCGCGTCTGGCGCGTGACCGGCACCCCGATCGGCTCCGCCTCCCCGCACCGGCCGGTTTGACGAATGTCTTATTGTGGAATACATTGTGTACACGCTTTCACAATCTACTGACTTTCAGGATTGGAGACGGTCATGAGCACCCTGGGTCGCATGTTCGACAAGATCTTCTTCGGCGGCGGCCGTCCGGACGCGGTCTCGAGGACCGATCTCCAGGACTCCCAGACCGCGCGTCCCGGCGTCGAAGACCGCGCGCGTTACGACAGCGGAGCCGCCATCTACTTCCACTGACCATCACGCCGGTGCGGCGGGCCCGGCCCGCCGGCGGCTCACCAGCGTGACGAGGCCCCCGGCGAGCCGACTCAGCGAGTCGGCCCGCCGGGGGCCTCACTCCTTGCTGCGTTCCCTGCCGGCTTCACGCCGGCCCCACCGTCAGGCCGGCGGGAAGTACGCCGGGTACGTGCGCGGCTTGTGTTTCTTGCGCTGGTAGGTGCGCGCGAGCTCGAGGAAGATCCCGACGTCGCGCTCCAGGTCGCCCTGCGTCCCGTCGAAGTAGAAGACGCGGATCGGCATGTTGTCCAGCTCCTTGGCGAGGCTCGGGTACACAGCCTCGGTGACGATGCCGTTCATGCAGGTGAACGGGCTGATGTCGATGATGCCGTCGGCGCCCTTGCCGTACAGGTAGATCGACTTGCCGCTGCTCAGTACCATCTCGCCGAGCGCGCCGTCGTACGGAAGATACGGGTAGCTCAGCTCCAGCACCTGGCCCACGTCCTGCGGCTCCTCGTAGCCCGTGAAATCGTCGTGGAACGGGCCGTAGAGCGCGTGCTCGTCGCTGCGCATGATCTTGCTCTTCAGGTACCGGTAGGCGTTGTCCTTTGAAAGGCGCCGCTTCTGCTCGATGAGCCGGCGGCGCTGCTCGTCGTCGGTGTACCACACCCACTCGCCGATGTCGGCGAGCCAGCACTCCCCACCCTGCTCCTCGACGACGCGGATGAGGTCGAAGTTCGAGAAGGTGTTCTGGCGGCAGAAGATCTCGCCGACCACGCCTATCAGCGGGCGCGAACGGTCGTAGGCGCAAGGGATGGCGCGGAAACGGTCGCGGGCGCGCCGCATGGCCGGCAGGATGGCCGCCATGCGCTCCTTGTGAGAGACGCCGTTGAGGCTGACGGCGTCGCCGACCTCGACCAGGCACTCCTTGTAGACCTTGTCGGTGCTGCCCTTCTCCAGCTCGTAGGGCCGCGTCTTGAGCAGGAGCTTCATGAGGATGTCCTGCGTGAGCACGGCCCGCCAGGCGGTGCGGATCAGGTCGCTGGAGTAGCTGCCGATGGACGAGTACCCGTCGCTCGAGGTGATCGTGATCACCGGCACGTCGTCGTAGCCGAGCTCGCGGAACTTGGCGTTGATGAGGTGCAGGTACTGCCCGAAGCGGCAGGGTCCGTTGGCCGTCGGCATGAGGAAGGCGACGTTGTCGCGGCCCTCGTCCTCGATGATGCGCAGGAAGTCGCCGATGGTGATCTTCTGGGGGTAGCACTCGTCGCCCGAGGTCACCCGGCCGCCGAGGTCGAGCGTGCGCTCGTCCGAGTCGCTCGTGACCCAGGCGTCGAAGCCGATGGAGCGGATGGCGGCGGCCAGCAGGTAGGAGCCGCCGTACGGCATCTGCGGCAGGTAGAGCTTGCGGCCCTCGAGGCCGAAGTCCTCGATCGCCTGCCTGATGCGGTCGTCCTGCACGGCGTCACTTGACGGCACCGGCCACCTCCTCTTCCGGCGGCGCGCAGAGGTGCTCGCGCTCCTCGCCCGCCTGCGACCACCAGCGCAGGAAGCCCTTGCTGTCGAGGTACGCCTCGCAGCGCGTCATCGCGCCGGCGTCGTTCTGGTGCTCGTCGAACTGCAGCGTGAGGTACGGCTTGCCCGAAGCCTCGCGCACGTAGTGCTTGATGTACGAGTCGGGGCCGCACTTGAAGTTCGTCATGTAGATGAGGTGCAGGTGGTCCTTGCCGTGCACGTACGTGGCCGCCTGCAGGATCTTGCGGCCGTAGTTCCAGTACATGTTGGGCACCACGGGGTTGATGTCGATGCCCTTGATGGGCAGGAAGTCGAGCGGGATCGCGTTCACCCCGTAGAACTTGCGGAGCTTCCGCGGGATGTCCATGTTGATGCCCTTGTCGTAGATG
>CAIXSE010000118.1 GCA_903921965.1 uncultured Thermoleophilia bacterium
CGCGCCATCCTCAACGACTACCGCGCCGTCGGCGACGAGGTCTGGAAGCGCTTCAAGGCCGGCAAGGACGACCAGCTCCGGTACTACGGCGAGCTGGTCGCGCGCTTCGAAGGCGCCGGGGCGGGCGGCTTCCTGTTCGGCGAGCTCAGCCGGACCGTCGCCGAGCTCACCGCGCTCGTCGCGGAGCCGGATGGAGGCCCTCACGGGCGCGACCCCGAGCCGGAGACGCGCCCCGACCTCGAGTGGCCGTCGGCCAGGTGACGGACGCGGCCGCGCGGCCGCAGGCCTCCGCGGCCGATCCACCGGGCGCGCGCCCGGGCGGCGCGACGCAGGAAGCGCCGCCGCCGCACGAGCGGCGCGCGCCCGCAGCCGGACGGCGCGAGCGCCTGCCGCTGCGCGTCGTCGCCGGCTGGGGCGCCGGCGAGTGGGGCGGCAGCCTCGTCTGGTCGATGTTCTACGTCTTCTTCCTGTTCTTCCTGACCGACGTCGTGAAGATGGGGGCCTCGGCCGCCGGCGTCCTCCTGATGATCGCCTCGCTGTGGATGGCCGTGGCCACACCGGCGGTCGGCGTGTTCTCGGACACGCGGCGGTGGCGCCACGGCCGCCGCCGCCCCTTCCTCCTCCTCTTCACCGTCCCCTACGCCGTCCTGAGCTGGCTGCTCTTCTCCGACTTCGGCCTGACGACCACCGCGGCCTTCGTCTACTTCCTCGCCGTGAGCTGCCTGTTCGCGCTCGTCTTCGCCCTGGTCCAGGTCCCGTACACTGCCCTCGCCGCCGAGATCACGCCCGACTACAACGAGCGCACGCGGCTGGTCTCGTACCGCACCGCGGTGAGCGAGCTCGCCACGATGGGCGGTACGGTGCTGCCCCTGCTGCTGGTCAGCTGGCTGGCGCCGGACCTGGGCAGCCGGGAGCTCGCCTGGTCGGTGATGGCAGGCCTGCTCGCGGTGACCTGCATCCTGCCGCAGCTGGCGGCCTGGCGCGCCACACGCGGGTACGAGCGCCCGCCCCGGGAGTCGACGTCCAGCATGCGCGAGATCTGGCGTTCGGCCCGCGGCAACCGCTCGCTCCTGTACGCGCTGGCCGCGTTCACTGCGTTCTACGCGGCCACCGCGGTGCAGTCCGCGGTCGCCGTGTACTTCCTGACCTACCGCCTGGGCTTCAGCGAGCGGGCCGACTCCCTGGTGTTCCTGCTGGGCCTCACCGTGACGATCGCCGCGATCGCCCCGGTGAGCAAGGTGGCCCAGCGGTTCGGCAAGCCGCGCACACTCGGCGTGTGCATGGTCGCGTACGCCGCCATCGCCTGCGGCTTCCTGGCGTGCGGGCCCGACGACGCCTGGCTGTTCCTGACGCTGATCGTGCTGGCCGCCGTCCCGTCCGCCGGAGGCGTGCTGATCACCTGGGCGATGATCCCCGACTGCACCGAGATCGACGAGTTCAAGACCGGCGAGCGGCGCGAGGGCCTGTACTACGGCCTCGTGACCCTCGCGCAGCAAGCGCTCGTGGCGCTGCTGCTGTGGCTCGTCGGCAGCGCCCTGAGCCTCTCGGGGTACGTGGCCGACACCGTCCAGACACCCTCGGCCCTGTGGACCATCCGCCTGCTGATGTCGGCCGGCACGGCGGCCTGCGCGCTGGTCGCGGCGTGGGCCGCCTTCCGCCAGCCCATGACGGCGGAGAAGCACGCGGCGCTGACGGCGGCGGTGGAGGCCCGGCGCCGCGGCGAGCCCGCCGGGCCGGAGGGGTTCGCCGACCTGCTCTGAACGGCCGGGTGACGGCCGGGCGCGCGCCGCCGGGCGCGGCGGCCGGCCCTACCTGTCCGCCATCCGCTGACCGCCCCAGCGCGCCTGCAGCTCGTCGTCGTACTTGTCCGCCGTGTACTTCACGGCGTTTATGCTGGCGCGCAGCTCCGACTTGTCGAGGTCGTTGGCGAGGATGGTGTGGCTGAAGAAGATGTCGCCCTCGCCGTCCACGCCGAAGGCGCCGAGCATGAGCTCGTTGTTCTGCTCCAGCAGGTACCGCATGAGCTCGGGGGTGAGCTCGGCGCCGAGCACGACATAGGCGCGGACCTCGACGACGCAGCGGTCGTCGCCCCACGGCATCACGAGGGCGCTGGCGATCGTCGAGCCCTCGTGGACGCGGAACATCGGCGAGGCCTCGGTCACCTCGAACATCTCGCCGTACAGCTCGGTGAGGAGCTGCCTCACGTGCTCGTAGGCCTCGCGGTGCAGGTCGTTCGCGAACTCCATCACGGCTCCTCTCGGGTCTGGGGCGGCGGGGCAGGGATGGGCTGAGGCCCGGACGCGGGCGGCGGCGGGGAAGCCTCCGCCGCCCGCACCTCGCCGTCCTCGCAGAGCAGCACGACGGCCGCCGCGGCCGCGCGCTCTTTGAAGAGGCGCACCAGCACCGGCGCCAGGCGCCGCTCCAGGAGCGCCTCCCACTCCTCGCGGCGCTCGAGGCCGGCGGCCTCGGCGGCGAAGCACTCCACGAGGCTGTCGTCCCACATGACGGTCAGGCCGTCGCGGGCGTAGCGCTCGGCCAGGTCCGGGAGGGCGACGTGCCCGAGCCAGCCGCGGACGGCCTGATCGGCCGGCTGCGGCCTGCTCACGACCTGGCACTGCGCCAGGGCGCGCGGGCCGAGCAGCTCCGCGGCCATCCTCCCGGCCTCCGCTTCGTCGCCGGCGGCGTGAACGAACCCCAGCTGGTGACCGGTGTCGGCGCGCAGGCTCTCGGCGGCGAGGACCACCACGGCGTCGCTGAGGTACTGCTTGGCGCCGTGCGCGTCGGTGAAGTGGCCCGACACGAGCGCGTCGGCCACGAGATCGACGAACAGCCGCCCGCACTGGTCGACGTTGCGGAACACGACCGTCGACCACGGCGCGCTGCCGAGCTGCTGCACCATCCCCTGCGAGAGGTCGGCGCCCACGTAGCCGTAGGGCATCCCGAGGAAGCGCGTGTGCGCGGTCTCGTCGTGGTCTTCGAGCCCGGCCATGTCGAGCGTGACGACGCGCCGGGCGGAGCCGAACAGCGCCTCGGACACCAGCCCGGCGAGCACGTCGGCGTGGGTCGCCGCGTCGCCGAGCAGCAGCAGGACCGCATTCGGGCGTTCCGGCGCGAAGTCGTGGCCGCCCATCGTGAAGGCGAGCTTGTCGAGGAACGCGCCCGAATCCTCCGCCGACAGGATGCCGGCATCCGCGAGGCTCTCCCGCAGCCGCTCCAGGCGCTCGTCCACCTCGAGCGGCATCCCGACGAGCTGCTGCGCCACCACGCGGCAGGTGGCCAGGTCGAGGTCGCCGCGCCCTTCGACCATGGCGTGGGCGATGCACTGCTCGAGAAGGTCGATGGCCTTGTCGGGGAAGTGGCGGTTGCGCAGGAAGCGCTCGGCGAACCGCACCAGCCACTCGAGCACGTCGTCGCCCACGGTCACGCCGCGGATCTGCCGGAAGCGGTCGCGCTGGACGCGCAGCACCTCCAGC
>CAIXSE010000119.1 GCA_903921965.1 uncultured Thermoleophilia bacterium
GGTGCCTGCACCGGTCCACGCCCACGCGGCACCGTTCACGATGCCGGCGTACAGCTGGCGGCCGCCGCCGAGGTAGATCCAGCTCTCGAGCGTGTCGGGCCCGCCGTCGCGCTGGCGGAAGAGCGTCTGCGGGTGGGTCGCGCCGCTCTGCGGCCGCACCCACATCTCGACGGTGTAGTCCTCGGCGCCCGAGAACGCGATGGAGCTGCTGTTGGGCGCCGAGAGGTAGCCCTCGCCGAACGCGAGGGCGTCGCCGAAATCGGAGTCGGGCTGGTCGGGAGCCACCGCCGGCGTGAAGAGCACGTCCACGCTGCTTGCGTCGGTGGACGGCTCGGCACTGAAGGTGCCGCCATCGAGCTCGTTCTGGGCGGCGAACCGGGTCGCGTCCACCTGGACGGCGCCGAGCCTGGTCCACCCGCTGATGCCGCCGGCCGACAGCGTGGCCACGTGCCAGCGGTACGGTCTGCGGCTGTTGAAGTTGGCGCAGGGGGCCGCGGACGTGCCGTCAGACGAGACGAGGGCGATCGTGAACGGCGTGGCTTCGGTGCTCGCCACGGTGAGGCCGGGGGCGTCCCCGCCGATCGTCAGCAGGTCGTGCGCGAGACCTGTGCCCTCGTCGCGCACGTCGACGACGAAGGTGCCGCCTTCGTTCCATGCGACTTCGCCGCTCGCGGCGAGCGTCCCCACGCCGAACTCCGCAAGACCGGCGTTGAGCGTCCCGCCCGAGTCGACGGCGAGGGCCTCGAACGTCCCCAGCCCGTACAGCGTGCCGCCGTCGACAACGTCGGCCGTGCCGCCCATGACCGCGCCCACGGCGAGCGTGGCCTGGGAGGCGTCCCGCAACGTCCCGGCGAAGGCCGGCGACGACCCGGTGAACGTCACCTGGCCCTGACTGATCTCGATGAGGCCGTCGCCGGTGAACGTGTTGTTCCACGTGTCGGTCGCTTCGGCGCTGGGGAAGGAGGCGACGAGCGTCGTCGGGGACCACGATTCGTCCACGATGTGCACCGAGGACGTGTGCTGCGAGAGCGCCCCAGGGCTCAGGATCCAGACCGAGCCGTTCCTGAGCACCGTCGGACCGGCCCACGTGTTGGGGCCGGTCCAGCCGTTGCCGCGCCGGTCCCACGGCTCGAGACCAGGGCCGTGGCCGAGCAGGAGCACACCCTCCGGATTGCCCTGCACCACCAGGCCACACTCCTCCTCGGAGCCTGTGAGCCGGCCGCTGTGGCACACCCTCGAGCGCCAGTCCTCGAGGTCCACCGTGAATGTGTGCCCATCGCCGCTGCCGTCGACGAGGTCGATGTCGCCGGACATGACCACGGGTTGCGTCGTCCCTTCCGGGTCCGGTACCTGCCTCAGGGTGACGTCGGTCCCCAGTGTCGTCTTGTCGACGAGCCACTCCGCGTTGCTGCCGAGGGCGAGCTCCCCGCGAAGGGTGAGCGCATCCCCATCGATCGTGTAGCTGCCGTAGTCCCCGCCGTACACGTCCAGCGCAGCGGCGGACGAGAGAAGGTCGTTGGTGCCGTGCTTCCTGGTCGCCGACAGCGGGAAGACGAGGGCGTCGCCGTCCGCCGGGACCTGGCCACCCTCCCAGTTGCCGGCGTCACTCCAGAGCGCCGAGGTGCCGCTGCCCGTCCACGTGGCGATACCGGGCGCGGGCGTGAAGACGAGGTCGAGCGACGGACGACCGTCGTAGGTGCCCTCCTCCACCGAGAACGCGCCATACATCGTGTCGTTCAGGAACATGCTCGTGTCGACCCTGAAGGCGGCGGGCCGGAAGCCGCTGATCGAATCCGCTGCGACGAGCGGCCAACGGTAGGCCTTGGTGGGATCGAAGTTCGCGCACTCGCCGAAGTCGCCGCTGTTGCACGTCACCGGGATGATGGTGAAGCCTCCGCCGGAGGCGCTCACCTGCAGGTCCCCGGACACCGCCAGGAGGTCGCCGCCCGAACCGGGCGTCCCCTCGGCATCGGTGAGGTCCCAGCGATAAGCGCCGCCGTCGCCCATCTCGGTCGGGCCGGTGAAGAGCGTACTGACACCTATCCCCGTCCAGTGGCCCGCGAACCCGACCCACAGGTGGGCATCGGGCGCCAGTGCGCCCACGCTGCCGCTTCCGCCGGTCCAGCCTCCACCGCCGAGCGTGCCGCCCAGTGCTCCCGAGACCGACAGCTCGCTCGTCCCGTAGTCTTCGCTCGCCTCGACTGTGGTCGCGCCGCCGAATGACGACGAGTCGCCGGTGAGCATGACCGACGCGATCTGCGAGAATTTCACCTGGGCCCCGGCGGGGCCACTGAACACGTTGTCCAGCACGTCGATCCACGAATCCGGCATCCCATCACCGAGGTACTGGAAGGTGGCGCCTTGGGTGATGCTCACCGGAGACCCCGGCGGCAGCACGCCTCTCTTGACGGTCAGGACGCCGCCGGCGACGTGCGTCGCACCTGCGTAGGTGTTGGCCGTCCAGTACGTGAAACTCACCGCTCCCGGGCCGTCCACGGTGAGCGCGCCGAGCGCGTCCCCTCCGGAGATCTCGCCTGACATGTTCAGGGTGCCGGCTGAAGCCAGCGTCGTCGAGTTGCCGATGGCGATCGGGACGCACCAATCGCCGACCAGGCACGTGGAGTCCAGCGTGCCGGTCACGGTGAGAGGGACGGGATACACGTAGCTCACGGAACAGGAGCCCGAGGCGTCACCGACCAGGGTCACGTCCTTCAGGCGGAGCGTCGGGATGTCGTCCAACGAAGACTTGACGATCACGCTGTCGCCGTCCGACGGCACGCCGAGGTCCCAGTTCGCCGCGGTGCTCCACATGGAGTCTCCGCCGAGGCCGGTCCAGGTGTGGGTGTCGACGGTGTACGCGGTGACGTAGGCCGTCTGCGCGGGCGTCGTCGTCGTGCCGTCGGAGACGGTGTACGTGAAGGTCTCGAAGCCGCTCCACCCCGCGTCGGGTGTGTACGTGCCCTGGCCGAGGGTGGGCGCCGTCAGGTCGACGTCGCCGTGCTCGGGCTGGTCGACGACGGCCACGGTGAGAGCGGCGGTCGAGACGTCGCCGTAGGCGAGACCGACGGGGACGGCGTCGCCCTCGGCGCTGAGGAAGTCACGGCCGGCGTAGGACTCGGTCCACGAGTCCACCGGCATGTCGGTGAGGGTCGCCTCCACACCGTCGGAGCCGGAGTCAGCCGCGGTCGTGCCGCTCGACTCGTCGAGACGGTAGTAGCGGAGCGGTCCGGTGGAGGGCGTGAGCGGCAGGCTCTGCCCGGGGCCGCGGTTGTAGACAGCCGCGAGGTCGGCCCCGGAGAGCGGCCGGTCGTAGATCTGGATCTCGTCGAGGTCGCCGTTCAGCGGGTTGCCGTCGGGGTCGGCGCTGTCGGCGCCGAACTCGAACGGGGCGCCGCTCGCGGCCGCCCTGAGGCACGCGTACCCGGCGAAGCCCTCGTCGAGGATGAGGGCGCCGTCGACGTAGATGCGCCCGTGGTCGCCGTCCTTCACGAACGCCACGTGCGACCACACCCCGGCCGGCAGGGGTTCGGCATCGCGAGCCGACCAGTACCAGCCGCCGTTGTTGTAGTTGTCGAGGCCGAAGCAGATGTGGTTGCCCGGGGCCAGGAGGAACCAGGTCTGCA
>CAIXSE010000120.1 GCA_903921965.1 uncultured Thermoleophilia bacterium
AGCCGGCCTCCGCCGCGGCCGTGCCGCCGTCCTCCGCAGCCTGCTCCCGCGCCGCCGCCTCGTCCGCCGCCGCCGCCCGCGCCGCCTCGTCGCCCGCCGCCTCCCGCGCCGCCTGCAGCTGCCCCGACAGCTTCTTCTCGTCCTTGCGCAGCCGCGCGAACGCGACCTCGCGGATGGGCGCCGGCACCTTGCGCACTTTGTCGCCGGTCATCAGCGCGAGCAGGTAGTCCAGGGCGACCTTCTCGAGCAGCGCCATGTTGAAGGCGGCGCGCTCGGGGTCGCCGCCCAGCACCAGCACCCCGTGGTTGGCGAGGATGTACGCGTTGGCGTTGCTGCCCACGGCCTTCTCCACGTTCTTGCGGAGGAAGGAGGTGCCGGACGGCGCGTAGTCCACGATCTCCACGGAGCGCCCCAGGAAGCGCACCTGCTCGTCGAACAGCGCCGGGATGGGTCGCCGCACCAGGGCCAGCGCGCTGGCGTACGGCTGGTGCGTGTGGACGATCGCGTTGGCGTCCGGCCGCCGCACGTACACCGCGGCGTGCATGCCGGCCTCGATGGAGGCCTTGTGCATCCCCTCCAGCCGCTTCAGGTCGTGGTCGAGCACGCAGACGTCCTCGGCGTGCATGACGGCGTAGTCGTAGCTGGAAGGCGTGATCGCGAACGCGTCTTCGCCGGGCACGCGGACCGAGACGTTGCCTTCGGTCGTCTTCAGGTAGCCGCGCTCGAGCAGGCTCCGGCAGAGCGAGACGACCTGCTCGCGCGACGCCGCGTACCGCTTCACGTCACCCCTCCTTCACGCAAGGCACGGCCGGCAGACCGCTGCGCCGGCCGGACGTGCCGTCAGACCTCGACGACGATGAGCAGGACGGTGAGCACCGCCAGCACCAGGCCATACGCGGTCACAAGGGTCAGCGTCCACGCGTGCTCGGGCAGGTACTCCTGGGCGGCCAGCGCCCCGCGCACGCCGCGGAACCGGTACGCGGCGAGCACGAGCAGCAGGATCCCGAACGCGCCGTAGGCGGCGCCGAGCAGGCCGAAAGCCAGGTGCGAGACGTCGGCGAGCGCCGGCAGGAGGCGCCCGACGGCCAGGGCCATGCCGAGAGCCCCGAGGGCGGTGCGGACCCACGCGAGGTACGTGCGCTCGGCCGCGAGCCACGTACGCCGCGGGGCGGAGTCGCCCGGAGACTGGGCGACCGACTGCACCGGCGAGGGCGGGACATCGCTCATGCCGACCATTGTAGTCCAGTGCCCGGGGCGCCCGGCGCCGGGGCGATGAGGAACGTGCGCACGCGTGTAGTACGCGGACTCACCCGTTTCGGGTGATGAGAAACCGTCCGCCAGGCCCGAGGATCGTCGTCGAGAGCGTCGACCGGCACCAGCCGGGACGCAACCTGGCGAAAAGAGGAGGGGCCCCATGACCACCTTGACCGGCGACCACGGCACCGCACGCTACGGCGGCGAACACTGGAGCGTGCGTCACCCGGTCACGACCACGATCGCCATCATTGCGCTCGCGATCGTCTGCGGCGCCCTGATCGGCCTGCTCATCGAGGCCGTCCAGAGCGGCCCCGCCACGGCGTCGCAGCACCGCGGCGGCGCCCACACCCGCGCGGAGACGCTCGTCGCCGCGCAAGCCACCGTGGGGGTCGCGGCAGTGACCGAGCAGGCCGCCGCGCCGGCCGGCGGCGGACACACCGTGGCGGTCGTCAAGCGCAGCCCGGCCCGGAGCGGGTTCGCCACGGGGCGCGGTCTGGTGCAGACGGGCGTGCCGCCCGCCGCGCCGCAGTGACTCGCGGCCCGCTCGCGGGGCCGCGCGAGCGGGCGCGACCCGACGGAGACGGGACCGCGAAGGGCCCGGCGCGCCTGCGGTACGCCGGGCCCGCTGCCGCAGGCGCGGGCGCCGGCCGGCGCTAGTCTTCCAGCGTCCGCAGGAACGCCGACACGGCCGCCAGGCCCCCCTCGAGCGTCGCGCGGGCGCAGGCGTAGCCGAGACGGAAGGAGCGCTCCTCGCCGAAGGCGACGCCGGGCATGACGAAGGCGCCGTCGAGGTCGAACAACCGCCGGCAGAAGTCCACGGACGGGAGGTCGTACGCGTAGCGCACGAGCGCCGTGGTGCCGGCCCGCGGCCGCACGAAGCGCAGCCGCGGTTCGCTCTGTACCCAGGCGTCGAGCAGCTCGACGTTCGCGCGCACGATGGCGAGGCTCCGCCCCAGGACCGCGTCGAGGTGCTCGAGCGCCACGGCGGCGAGGGCGTCGTCGAGCACGCCGGCGCTGATCGTGGTGTAGTCGCGGACCTCGAGGCAGCGCTCGATGAGCTCCTGCGGGCCGGCCACCCAGCCGGTGCGCAGGCCGGCGAGCGAGTAGCTCTTGCTCATGCTGCCGGAGCTCACGCCCTTCTCGTAGAGGTCGGCGACCGAGGGCGCCGTCGTGCCCGGCTCGTGCTCGAGCCGGCGGTACACCTCGTCGCAGAAGAGCCAGGCATCGTGCTCGCGCGCGACCTCGACGAGCTCCCGCAGCAGCGGCTCCTCGATCAGCGCGCCCGTCGGGTTGTTGGGGTTGTTGAGGACGATCAGGCCGGTGCGCGCGTCGCAGGCGGCGCGCACCGCCTCCGCGTCGGGCAGGTAGCCGTCGGCCTCGCGCAACCGCACCTCGTGCACCTCGGCGCCGAGCGAGGCCGGCACCGAGTAGAGCTGCTGGTAGGTGGGCTGCACGCTGACCACCGAGCCGCCCGGCTCGACGAGCGCGTACAGGGCGAGGAAGTTGGCGCCGATGGCGCCGTTGGCCGTGAGGATGTTCGCGGGCCCGATGCGCTCGCCGTAGAGCGCCGCTATCGCGGCGCGCAGCCGCGGCGAGCCGGTGATGTCGCCGTAGCCGAGCCACGTGCCGCGCAGCGCCCCGAGCACGCCGTCCGCGTCGCCGGAGAGGGCGAGCAACTCCTCGAGGGTGAGCGAGTGCACGCAGGTCTCGGCGATGTTCCAGGTGGCCGTCGTCTCGTGGGCGTTCATCCACTGCTCGACGAAGAAGGGTTCGATGTGCACGCTGCCTCCCGGCTCTCGCTGCCCGGCCGCGCCGGCCGTGCCCAATCCTGAGCGCGGCCGGACACACCCGCAACCGCGTCCGGCCGGGGCGGCTCCCCCGGAACGCACGGCGGGCGGGCCCCTCCCGGGGCCCGCCCGCCGTCCTCACGCCGCGAGGCGCCAGGTCGTCAGCTTTGCCGGGTCACTTCGGGAGCTTGACGCTGTAGGCCACGCCGTCCATCGACTCCGTCGGTGCGATGTCCATAGCCTTCATCACGGTCGGCATGATGTCGACCAGACGGAACTGCGTCTTGTTGTCGACCGCCTTCTTCATGCCGGGCATGAAGAACGTCATCGGGATCTTCTGCACGTCCATCTGGGCGCCGCCGTGATCGCCGAACACGCCGTAGCTGGTGTAGTCGGCGAGCAGCCCGAGCACGTCGGCCGAGCCGTCCCAGCACATCGTGTCGACGAGTTCCTGGCCGTGCGCTGCCCACCAGGAGGCCTGCGTCCCGGTCATGCCGGTCAGGTGCGAGTACAGCTTGTAGCGGTCGCCCACCTTGTAGTAGGTGGCGATGACGTTGGGAAGCGTCTCCATGACGGCGGCGGCTTCCTTCTTCTTCGCCATGCTCCAGTCCTTGAGCCACGTCTCGATGGCGGTGGACTGGTAGCTGAACTCCACGTTGCCGGTGTCCATGAGCGGCTTGAGGGCGGCCGAACCGGTGCTCGTGCTCTCGGCGCTCACGCCGGCGTGCCACGCACCGGCGTACCAGTTCTTGAGGTTGCCGCCGTCGTAGAGGTCGTCACCCTTGAAGCCGCCGTCCTTGCCGTAGGTGGAGCCGTGGTCGGCGGTCAGGATGATGAGGGTGTCGTTGTAGATGCCCTTGTCCTTGAGCCGCTGGATGAGCGCTCCGAGCATGGCGTCGGCGTTCGCGGCGATCCAGTCCATGTGGACCTGGTTCACCAGGCTGTTCGGGTCCCAGGTGTAGTTCTGCAGGGTGTCGACCTCGCCGCCGCCCCACATGTGGCCGATCTTGTCCATGGCGCTGAAGGTCACCCAGAGGCCGGACCAGTTCTCCTTGTCCATCATGGCGAGGGCGGCGTCGGCCACCCAGCGGTCGCCGCTCTGGTGGTCGTCGTACGGACCGCCGACGTAGCGCCCGTCCTCGGCGTACAGCCACGACGGGAACTGCTTCTCGGTGCCGTAGGTGTCGCTCGCGTTGCCGACGCTCACCAGGTAGCGGTTGTCCGACTTGATGTAATCGGGGACCTTGCCGGACGGCCCGCGGTACGTGCCGGTCCACGGCACGACGCTCGGGTCGGCCAGGTCGGCGACCTTTTTCTTGCTGCTCATGCGCACGTACCAGTCGGAGCTGGAGGCCGCCATGGACTCGACCTGGTACCCCTTCTCACCGACGTTCATGACCACGGTGCCGGGGAACTTCTCGTGCAGGTAGTCTCCGAGCTTCTTGTAGTCCCAGGCGTCGATGAGCTTGACGTACTGGTCGTAGCCGAGGTCGCCGCTCGTGACGATGGCGTTGGCACCGAATCCGAGGATGTTGTCGACGTCACGGAACGCCTCGTCGGACCATCCCATGTGCTTGGGGAACTGGCCGCTGACCATGACGTTGTGGCTGACGACCGTCTCGGACGCCATGTCGCCGACGTAGGCGTTCGGGAAGGAGAGTCCGTGCTGCTGCAGGTCGAGCACGTTCTCCATGCCGAGCAGCTTGGCGTACTCGGGCTTCATCTGGTCCATCACCACGATCATCACGTGTGTGGGCCGGTGGACGGCGAGCGCCGGAGCGGCGAGCGCCAGCACCACCCCCAGGCACAGTGCTGCCATGAACAGGACGCGGAGTCTTCTCACCATGAGCCCCCTCCAGTCGTGCACCGGCCCCCCAAACGGAGAGCCCCCATATCCTGCGGCGGGCGCCGCAGCGCGTCTCGAATCCTCCGCCTTGAGCGGCTGGTGTCAAGAGACGTGCGAGTCGTGAGCGTTCGTGTGCGGTATCCTCCGAGCGCAGGGGCGCCGGAGGAGCCGGGCCCAACGGCCGCCCGCCCGCGACGGAGGTGAGGCCTCGTGACCGAGCGCTACGTCAGCCACGCGCAGGCGCGGAGGATCTACGACCGCATCGGCCGTCTGCAGGACACGCGGCCGCTGAGCGAGCGCCGCGCGCTGGACGCGCTCGTGGAGCGCGCGGCGTTCGAGCGCGCCGGGGCCGTGCTGGAGTTCGGCTGCGGCACGGGCCGCCTGGCGGCCCGCCTGCTCGCCGAACGCCTCCCGGCCGGGGCGCGCTACCTGGGCCTGGACGTGAGCCCGAAGATGGTGAGCCTGGCGCGCGCCGCCGTCGCCCCGTGGGGCGACCGGGCGCGCGTGGAGCAGGCGAGCGGGTCCCCGGAGCTGCCCGTGGAGGAAGGCTCGTGCGACCGCTTCGTGAGCACCTACGTCTTCGACCTGCTCAGCCCGGACGACGCGGCGCGGCTGCTCGACGAGGCGCACCGCGTGCTGCGGCCCGGGGGTCTCCTCGCCCTGGCGAGCCTCACCCCGGGGACGACGCCCCCGGCGCGCTCCCTCACCCGCGCCTGGCGCGCCGTCTGGCGCCTCGACCCCGCGCTGCTGGGCGGGTGCCGGCCGGTCACGCTGGCGCCCCAGCTGCCGCCCGCCGGCTGGGCGGTCCGCGCACGTATCACCGTCACCGACCTGGTGCTGGCCTCAGAGGTCGTGGTGGCCGAACGGCGGTGAGCGCCCCGGAGCGGCGGTCACCGGAGGATGAGACATTCGTTTGGACGACGGCCGGGACACACCGCCCAGCGTACTGCCCCTGAGCGCACCGGCCGATACTGACTGGGCAGACGCGGGGACGTACGGGCCTGCGACCCGCGCCGTCCGGGAACAACCGCAGAGGAGACGCAGGGGGAGAGGGGGCCGGCCGTGCACATCGTCTTCGAGGCGTTCGTCGGTGTGACGCTGGTCGCGGCGATCGCCTCCCTCGTCATCGCCGTGCTCGCCCTGCGGCGGCGAGAGGTGCCCGGGACCGTCGCCTTCTGCGTCATGATGCTCGCGGCGGCCTGGTGGTGCGCCGCCTACGCCGCCGAGCTCCTGGCCGCCTCGGAGACGGCCAAAGACCTGTGGGGCAGGTCGCAGTACCTCGGCATCGTCCTCGTCGGGCCCTGCTGGCTGCTGTTCGCACTCCGGTACACCGGCAAGCTGCAGCGGCCGTCGTGGACCCAGGGTCTGCTCTTCGTGCTCCCCGCGATGACTCTCGCGGCGGCGCTCGGAGGGGCAGGCCTCGGCCTCGTCTGGACCGGCATCGGCCTGCAGTCGCGAGCCGGCGTGACCACGCTCGTCATCGCGCACGGCCCGCTCTTCTGGGCCGACCTGGCGTACACGTACGGCTGCCTCCTCATCGGGGCGGTCGTCCTCATCGCGACGGTGCTCTCGGAGGCCCGGCCACTGACGCGACAGGGGGTGCTGCTCGTGGTCGCCGCCGTGCTGCCGGGCATCGCCAACGCCGTGTCGCTGGCGATGGCCGGCCCGATGGCGGGGCTCGACCTGACGCCCGCCTCGTTCGTGCTGAGCGGGGCGCTCCTCGCCGTCTGCCTCAGCCGGTACGCCGCGCTGCAGATCTTCCCCGGCGCCGTGCAGGTGGCGCGCGACGTCGTCTTCCGCGGCATGCGCGACGGCGTGCTCGTCCTCAGCCGCGAAGGCGTCGTGCTCAGCGCCAACCCGGCGGCCGAGCGGCTCCTCGGCGTGCCGCCGGGCGGGGCGACGGGGTGCGACATCGCGCAGACCCTGCCCGGTCTGCCGGATCCGCTGCCCACCCTCGCGGCCACGGACGCGCAGCCGGAGGCCACGTTCGAGGCCGTCCTCGGTGAGGGCGACGGGGCGCGTCACCTCGAAGTGGTGATCTCGCCGCTGGCCGCCGGCGGCTCGGCGCCGGGGCTGGTGCTCTCCATGCGCGACGAGACCGAGCGGCACCTCCTGCTGGAGGAGCTGAAGCACCAGGCGCTCCACGACGAGCTGACGGGCCTGCCCAACCGTTCGCTGCTGCGCGCCCAGCTCGCGCAGCTGCTGGCGCTCGAGCGGCGCCGGCACGGGCAGGTCGCCCTCCTGATGCTCGACCTGGACCGCTTCAAGGAGATCAACGACACCTTCGGCCACGCGGCCGGCGACCGCGTGCTGCAGACGACCGCCGTCCGCCTGCGTGACACGGTGCGCGAGAGCGACGTGGTGGCCCGCCTCGGCGGCGACGAGTTCGCCGTGGTGCTGCCGGGCAGCTCGGGAAGGGACGCGGCGCAGCTGGCCGCGTCGCTGCGCGAGGTCCTCGCGGCCCCCGTCTCCCTGAGCAGCCGCAAGCTGCGCACCGGGGCGAGCATCGGCGTCGCCGTCGCGCCCCTCGACGGCGACGACGAGATCCTGCTCATGCAGCACGCCGACGTCGCTCTCTACCGCGCCAAGGACGACAGCCGCGGGGTGGCGCGCTACGAGGCGGCGATGGATCCCAACAGCCCCGAGACCCTCGAGCTCCTCGACGACGTGCGCGCGGCCATCGAGCGGGACGAGGTCGTCATGTACTACCAGCCGATCGTCGCCTGCGGGGACGGAGCGGTCGTGCGCATGGAGGCGCTGGCCAGGTGGACGCGCGACGACGGGACGGTCGTCTCCGGCGGGGAGTTCGTGCCGCTCATCAAGCGCTGCGGGCTGCTCGAGCACCTGACGACGTTCGCCCTGCGCGGCGCCCTCGCCGCGTGCCGCGCGTGGGAGGCGGCGGGGTGGCGCACGTCGGTGGCCGTGAACCTCTCGGCCGAGGACCTCCGGGACGTGGAGATCGTCCAGCGCGTGCAGGCGGCCCTCGACGAGTACAGGCTCCAGCCCGAACGGCTGTGGCTCGAGATCACCGAGACCAGCGTCATGTCGGATCCCGACAAGGCCCGTACCGTGCTCGACTCCCTGTGCGACACCGGCGTGCGCGTGTGCATCGACGACTTCGGCGTCGGCCAGTCGTCGCTCGCCTACGTGCGCACGCTCCCCGCCGTCGACCTCAAGATCGACCGCTCGTTCACCAGCGAGATCGGCACGCACGACGACTGCCTCGCGATCATCCGTGCCACCGTCGCGCTCGGGCACGACCTGGGCCTCACGGTCACGGGCGAAGGCGTCGAGGACGACGAGGCGCTCCGGACCCTCCGGGCGCTCGGTTGCGACGCCGTCCAGGGCTTCGGCATCGCCCGCCCCATGACGGCCGAGGCGGCGCTCGCCTGGGCCCGGTCGCGGGCCATCGTCGCCGCCTGACGACGTCCGGTAGAATCGGCGGAGCCGGGCCGCCGGCGCCCCAGTCAGTCACCGATCCCCGGAGAGACCAATGGACCCTGCCGACTTCCGCCGCCTCGGCCACGACCTGGTCGACTGGATCGCCGACTACCGCGAGCACATCGCCGACCTGCCGGTGATGAGCCGCGTGCAGCCGGGCGAGGTGGCGGCCAGGCTGCC
>CAIXSE010000121.1 GCA_903921965.1 uncultured Thermoleophilia bacterium
ACCTTGGCCTTGGGCACGCCGGTCACGCCGCCGAGGAGCACGCCGCGGCCGCCGTTGTTCTTCTGCAGGTGCGTGGCGCCGGCCTGGATGGCGAGCTTGCCGGCCACTTCGCTCATCGGGAAGAGGAGCGGGTGCGCGCCGCTGGGGAGCTCCACGGTCTCGAAGGCGATTCCGCGGATGTCGGCCTTCAGCATGCCCTTGGTGAGGTCCTTGGCGTAGGCGGCCGCGAGGTGGAGGTAGGTGTAGAGGATCTGGCCCGGCTTGAACATCGGCCACTCCTGCGGGAGCGGCTCCTTGACCTTGTAGATCATGTCGGCCTTGGCGAAGACCTCGTCCACGGGAGCCAGCTTGGCGCCGGCGGCCTTGTACTCGGCGTCACTGAAGCCCGAGCCCACGCCGGCCCCAGCCTCGACGATGACGGTGTGACCGGCGGCGACGAAGTCCTTGGCGCCGTTCGGCGTCATGCCGACGCGGTACTCCTCGTTCTTGATCTCCTTGGGGCAACCGACGATCATGGCTCCTCCTCCTCGCTTCTCTGCTCGCTCAGTTTCGCTCGCGGTCCTCGCGTGCGCGGTTGCACACAGTCGTGCACGATTGTGCACTCTAGCACATCGGAACGAACAGAAGAGCCCACAATGCAAAGAAATCGCCCACGCAGGGAACACGGAGGGCAGCGAGGACCCGGCGCGTGACCGGGAGCCGAGGCGAGGTGAGCCGCCGCCGCCCGGCGAGAGGCTCTAGAATCGGCGGCGGGACGGTTGAGGCGGACGGCGAGGCGCCGTCTCGCCCGCCAGGTGCGGAAGGAGCCTGATGGACATCGCGGGAGCAAGAGTGCTTGTGGTCGGCGGCGTCCACCGCCTGGGGCGGGCTCTGGCCGCCGATCTCGCGCGGCACGGCGCCGCGCTGTGCATCACCTCGCGCAGCGACGCGCCGCCGGCGCGCGAGCGCACGGCGGAACTGCTCGCGGCCGGCGCCGGCGCGGCCGCCCTGGTCACGGGCGACGTCCGCGAGCCCGACGACGCCCGCCGGCTCGTCGGCGACGCGGCCGAGGCCCTGGGCGGCCTGGACGCCCTCCTCTACGCCGCCAGCGGCGCCTTCGCGCCGCGCAGCCCCGAGGAGCTCACCGGACCCGAGTGGGACACGTCGCTCGACACGATCGCGAAGGGGTTCTTCTTCACCGCCGCGGCGGCCCACGACGTGCTGGCCGAGGGACGCGCGCCCGACGGCCCGACGGCCGCGATCGTCGCCGTCACCGACCCCATGGGGATCGCCCCGTGGCCGCGGTTCGCCGCCCACGGGGCCGCGAAGGCCGCCCAGATCCACCTCGTCAAGAGCCTCGCCGGCGCCTGGGCCGCCGACGGCGTGCGCGTGTGCGGCGTCGCCCCCGGACCGGTGGACCTCGCCGACGACGAGCACCGCGCGGCGTCGCAGCGGGCCGCCGCGCGCACCGCGCGCGGCCGTCTCGTGGCCCCGGCCGACGTGGGTGCGGCGGTGCGGTTCTGCCTGGAGACGGAGGCCGTGACGGGGGTCAACGTGATCGTCGACCACGGAGCGCTGCTGGTGACGTGAGCGGCGTGGCGGGCGCGAGGCGGGCGGCGGAGCCGCCCCGGGCGCGCGCCGGCGGCGGTCAGGACCTGACGGGGTCCCCGCCGGGCTTGCTCTTCTTGGCCTGGTCCATGAGCTCTTTGGCCTTGAGGGCCAGCCAGAACTCCATGCGGTCCTGCGACTGGTCGAGGTCGCGGCCGGTGATCTCCTCCACGCGCTTCATGCGGTAGCGCAGCGTGTGGCGGTGGACGTACAGCTTCTCCGCCGCGTCGCCCCAGTGGCCGTTGGCCTCGAGGAAGCAGGCGAGGCTCTTCACGAGGTCGCT
>CAIXSE010000122.1 GCA_903921965.1 uncultured Thermoleophilia bacterium
CTCGCCTGCCTGCGCTGGATGCGCCAGGTCGGCGAGGCCATGGGCGAGAACATGGCCGGCCTCTCCGACCGCGAGGCCGCCGAGAAGACGGTCGCCGCCCTGCGCCTGCTGGCCGACGACCTCGGGGTGCCGCAGTACCTGAGCGACGTCGACATCCCCGAGTCGGCCATCCCCGACCTCGTGGAGGGCGCCAAGACGCAGGCGCGCCTGTGGAACAACAACCCGCGCAAGTACACGCCGGAAGACATGGAGCAGGTGTACCGCAACATGGCGGTGCGCCCCGGCGCGGCGGCGTAAGAGCAGAGCACCACAACGGACCGGGGCGGATGACGATCCCTCGTCACCCGCCCCGGTCCGTCGTTTTCAGCCCGGTCTCGCCGGGCGCGGCCCGTCAGCCGCAGAGCACCTCGGCGACGCCGGCCAGCGTAGCTTCGATGTCGGCGTCGTCGAGGTCGAGGTGCGTGACGAAGCGCACCGACCACGGGCCCTCGTCCAGGCACATGACGCCGTGCTCGCCGAGCCGGGCGACCACGTCCGCGGCCCGCATGCCGGTGCCCTTCGTGCCGGCGAAGACCATGTTGGTCTGCGCCTTGGCGAGGTCCACCGAGAGGCCCGGCACCTGGGCGAGGCCTTCGGCCAGCCGCCGGGCGCGCCGGTGGTCGTCGACCACGCGCTCGACGTTGTGCTGCAGCGCGTAGAGGCCGGCGGCCGCGATGAAGCCGGCCTGCCTCATCCCGCCGCCGTAGAGCTTGCGGGCGCGCTGCGCCAGCCGGATCGTCTCGGCATCGCCGACCAGCACCGAGCCGACGGGGGCGCCGAGACCCTTCGACAGGCAGATGCTCACCGTGTCGAAGTACGAGGCGTACTCGGCCGCCGTGATGCCCGTGACGGCCACGGCGTTGAAGAGGCGGGCTCCGTCGAGGTGCATGCTCAGGCCGTGCCGGTCGCAGAGGTCGCGCACGGCGCGGATGTGCTCGACGGGCAGCACCACGCCGCCGCAGTGGTTGTGTGTCTGCTCCAGGCACACCACCCGCGTCGGCGCCCAGTGGAGGTCGGCCTGGGTGTGGACGTACTCCTCCATCTTCTCGAGGTCGAGCGTGCCGTCGGGCGAATCGAACACGCGCAGCTGCAGCTGGCTGAGCGCCGAGGCGGCGCCCTGCTCGTAGAAGAAGATGTGCGCCTGGGCGTGCAGGAAGACCTCGTCCCCGCGGTTCGTGAGGGCGCGCAGGGCGGCCTGGTTGCACATGGTGCCCGACGGGAAGTAGAGGCCGGCCTCCTTGCCGAGGAACCGCGCCGCGTACTGCTCGAGGGCGAGGACGGTGGGGTCGTGGCCGAGGACGTCGTCGTCCACCTCGGCCGCGAACATGGCTTCCTTCATCGCCGCGGACGGGCGCGTCACGGTGTCGCTGCGCAGGTCGATGGTCTTCATGTCACCTTCCTTGCGGCGCCGGGAGCCGGCGGCCGGTGTGTGAGTGGATGCCGATGCGCCCCGCCGCGCGCGGCGGGGCGTGGTGAGGCTATACCCGGTGCGGACCGGCGGCCAGCCGCCGCAGGCGCCGCCGGTCCTGCCTGAGGCGGCGGCGCTCCCGCCGGCCGCCCGGCGCCTGCAGCTCGCGGCCCTCCGGGCCGCGCGCCGGCACGAGGCCGTTGCCGGCTGCCAGCGACGCCAGCACGTTGCCGGCCACGATCGCGAGCAGGCCGGCGAACAGGAGCGCGACCCGTCCGGGCGGCGCCGGCGTCCAGAAGATGGCGACGTTGTCGTCGACCTCCTGCCCCAGGTGGAAGTCTTTCGGCCAGTGGATGAAGAAGCGCCCGTTGCGCGTGCCGGCGAGCACGAGGCCGGCGTTCTCGAGGGCGTTGGCCTGCTTGCCCGGGTAGTCGACCCAGATGTGGTCGAAGCTCACGCGCAGGCTGTTGGGGATGCCCTTCGCGGTGAGGATGCTGGCGAGCGCGAGGGC
>CAIXSE010000123.1 GCA_903921965.1 uncultured Thermoleophilia bacterium
CCCCGCCGTGCCGGCCTGGTACTCCTCGTCCATGAAGTTGTACTGGATCTGGCAGAACTCCCAGAGGTCGGTCGCGTCCACGATGGCGGGGAAGACGGCGCCCTGGTCGTGGAACGAGAAGCCGAGGTGGCCGATGCGCCCGGCCGCCAGGGCATCCGCGGCCCAGCCCAGCACGTCGCACTCGGCGAGCTGCCCGACGCTGCCCTCCTTCAGGCCGTGCAGCAGGTAGAAGTCGACGGAGTCGAGCTGCAGGCGCTCGAGCTGCTCGCCGAAGTAGCGCTCGCAGTCGGCGCGCGAGCGGATCAGCCACATCGGCAGCTTCGTGGCCACCTTCAGCTGTCCGCGCAGCCGGGCGAGGCCTTCGTCGCCCGGCCCGTGGAGCTCGGCCGCGACCACACGCAGCCCGTGGCCGAGCCAGCGCTCGCTGGCGCCCCCGTGGTACGGATAGGCCGTGTCGACGTAGTTGACCCCGGCCTGCACCGCGCGCAGCAGCATGGCGTCGGCCGCGGCCACGTCGATGCGGCCGTACGGCCCGTCGGGCGTCTCCACGTCCGCGGGGAGCTCCGGCAGGCGCATGGCGCCGAACCCCAGGATGGAGGGCCGGAACCCCGTCCAGCCCAGCGTGCGGTACTGCATCGTTCCCCTTCCCCAGAGCCGGCCGTGCGCAGCGTCGGGAGCGAGGCCGGGCAGCGCCGGGTCCTCCTCCCGAGGTCAGATGATGGCACTCCACGCCCCGCGGGTACACCGACCTCCGGAAGGCCGTGACTCAGAGGGAGGTGCGGGCGTGACCCGGATGCGCATCGTGATCGTCGAGGCCGGTCTCGACCTGTCCGCCGAGCTGAACGACTCGGTGACGGCCGGGCTGCTCCTGGACGAGCTGCCCCTCGAGAGCCCGGCGCAGACCTGGGGCGCCGAGGTCTACTTCACGGTCCCCGTCGTGCACGGCGAGGAGAAGCCGCAGGCCACCGTCGCCGCCGGCGCGATCGGCTACTGGCCGCCCGGCGCCGCATTGTGCCTGTTCTTCGGCCAGCAGCCGGTGAGTCCGGTGAACCTGATCGGCACGCTCGACGGTGACCCCACCGTGCTGCAGGCCGTGCGCGACGGGCACGCCGTGCGCCTGGAACGGCTGGAGGGGTGAGCCGGGCCCGCTGCAGACGTCCGAGCCGTGCTCTCCGGCGACGGCACGACGATCGTCTTCTTCGCCCCTGGCGCCGGCCCGGGAGTCATCGTCGTCCCCGGCGTGCTCTCGACGGCAGCGCCGGGGACGAAGCGGGGGCGGCTCCCAGGGCACCGGCTGCACCATCGCCGACGTGTGCGAGGACGTGCCGGTCGTACAACGGCAGACCGGCGCGCGCCGCCCGGTCTTCACAGCTTCTACACAGGCCGCGGATACGGTGTGTTCTTACCGACGGGTCGGATCCGCAGGCACGATGGTCCCCGATGATCGGAGGTGCCTCTGGCCACACTTGCATCGACGCGCCAGGCACATGCCCTCCCCGACGCACCGCGCGGCTGACCTTGGTCGTCGGCGTCGTCGCCTTCCGGACGATCGCCGGCCTTGTGTCCATCGCCTTCATCTCGCGTCTCGTGAAGGAGGCTCACCGGAACTCGTCCGTCGCGGCCGAGCCGGCGTCAAGGTGACGCCTGCCTGTGGTGGCAGGCGGGACGCATTCCACCAAGAGACGCGCAGCCCCGCGCGGGCCGCAGTCCGACAAGCGCAACTCCTGCGAAAGGTCGACACCATGCTCAAACTCCCCGCAGCCGTTCTGACGGCGCTCGCGCTCTTCGTGTTCGCCGCGGTGCCGGCGATGGCCGCATCCGGCCACGCCGTGAACACGACCCAGTACCAGCACGGCACCTGGGTCGAGACCGACATGAACCCCGTGCAACGAGATCCTGCCGGGAGCGACGCAGCGCCGGCGGACGGCGCGGTCGGCCTGGTCTATCTGGACGTCTGGCGGCGATACGTGAGTGCCGTCGTAGACGACCGCATCTGGGAGATGGCCCTCGGCGGGCCGGATACGGACACGCGTGATCGCGCGCATCCCGGTCGGGACTTCCGCGCTCACCTTCCACGTGGTGGGCAGTGACGCAGACCAGTCTCCCAGGAGCCTCGACGGCCCGGCGGCTGCGACAGGCATGCCGGGCAGGGCAGGGCCGGCGTGGGTCAAGCGAGGTCGCAGCGCTTCGCAGCAGAACAACCTTGCGCAACCGGAGCGCAACACGCCCTTCATCTTCGGTGGACACAATGCCTGCAAGCCATACGACGGCAACGACGGCTTCCCCCGGCCGTCGGGACGCGAGAGTCGCACGGTGCGCCCCCACCGGGATCGCGCCAAGCTTGCCCGGGTCACCACCTCCTGGACCCGGGAGCCGCCGGCCCCCTGTGGGCCGCGACGACTACCCCCCAGTCGTCGCGGCCCATCCCCTCCCGCGTACCACCACGGAGGCAGCCGCGGACTGAGCGCGGAGGCCGCAGGCCCGGTCCGCGCCCGGCTCCGCGTACCCCCGGACCCCGGCACCTACCACCGGCGGTGGACGGGACGGCTCGCACAAATCCCTCCGGCGTGCGCCGGCGATGACCACCACCGGGCGATTCGCCCCGAGCGCTGCCCCCATAGCCTCTCGGCAGGCAATGGAGCCTATGACATGGGGGTATGCAGATGGCCTGGCAAGCGAAGACGTTCAAGACCGGTGCGGGACTCACGGAGCGGCTCGCCCGCACCGCCGCACTCCATCCCTGGCGCACGCTGGCGGCGTACGCGCTGCTCATCGTCCTCGCGGTGCTCAGCGTCGCCGGCCTGCTGAACAGCGGGCTCACCTCCGACAGCAGGTTCCGCGCGAGCGAGCCCGACAGCGTGGTGGCCG
>CAIXSE010000124.1 GCA_903921965.1 uncultured Thermoleophilia bacterium
AGATGCTGCTGTTCATCGCCGTCCTCGGCATCGGTCTGCTGTACGCGTGGCGAAAGGGGGCCCTGGAGTGGGCGTGAGCGACCTGCGCTACCCGAAGCTCGAGAACTTCAACAAGCCCAACGTCATCACGACGACGGCGGACTTCATCTTCAGCTGGGCGCGCTCGCACTCGGTGTTCCCGTTCACGTACGGCCTCGCCTGCTGCGCCATCGAGATGCTCAGCTCGGGCTTCGCCCGGTACGACGTGGCGCGGTACGGCATGGAGGTCTTCCGCCCGACGCCCCGCCAGTGCGACCTCATGATCGTGGCCGGCACCTGCAACGAGAAGATGGCGCCGGTGCTGCGCCGCCTGTACGACCAGATGTCCGAGCCCAAGTGGGTCATCAGCATGGGTGCCTGCGCCACCAGCGGCGGCCCGTTCTACGACGGCTACAACGTCGTCAACGGAGTCGACAAGATCGTGCCGGTCGACGTCTACATCCCCGGCTGCCCGCCGCGTCCCGAGGCCCTGTTCCAGGGGCTCCTCGAGCTGCAGGGCATCATCCAGCGGTACAAGTTCGTGGCCGAGCTGCCCGAGGTGGGCGCTGCCGCGGGCGGCGACGGCGCGAAGAAGGCCTGACGTGGCGCTCGAGGTCGGCACCAACCCCATGACCATGGACGCGATCGCCGGCGTGCTGGTGACCGACTTCGCCGGCGACGTCACCGACGTGCGCGTGCAGGAGCCCGACACGCTCGTCGCGCGCTGCGACCGCGCCGTGCTCAAGTCGGTGGCCCGGCGCCTCAAGGAGCACCCGGAGATCGGCTACCAGACGCTCAACTGGGTGGCCGGCGTCGACCGCATGAAGCACTTCGAGAGCATCTACCACGTGTACTCGTGGAAGACGAACACGTGGCTGCAGCTCAGCGTGGAGGTGCCGTTCGGCACGCCCGAGGTCGACACCGTCACCGACGTGTGGCCGTGCGCCGACTGGCACGAGCGCGAGGCGTGGGACATGCTCGGGATCGTCTACGTGGGCCACCCCGACCTGCGCCGCATCCTGCTCAAGGACGACTTCATCGGCCACCCGCTGCGCAAGGACTACATCGACAACGCGGAGAACCACCCGCATGTTTGACCAGTTCGCCACCGCCGAGCCCGACGAGGCCGTCAAGCTCGCCCTGCGCCGCCTCGACGAGGCCAAGGCCCGTGGCGAGGGGTCGAACCTCGAGGGCGTCGAGCTCAACGAGGTCGTCGTCAACATGGGCCCGCAGCACCCGTCCACGCACGGCGTGCTGCGCCTCGTGTGCACCCTCGACGGCGAGCTCATCAAAGACGTCATCCCGGTGATCGGCTACCTGCACCGCAGCAAGGAGAAGCTCGCCGAGAAGCGCACCTACTTCCAGTACATCCCGATCGTCGACCGCACCGAGTACCTCGCCAGCATCAACTGCGAGTGGGGCTACGTCCTCGCGGTCGAGAAGCTCATGGGCATCACGCCGCCGCGGCGCGCGGAGTTCATCCGCGTCATCTCCGGCGAGCTCATGCGCATCGCGAGCCACCTGGTCGCGGTCGGCACGTTCGTCGCCGACCTCTCCCCGCTGGGTACGGCGATGGGCTTCTACACCTTCCGCGACCGCGAGCTCGTGCTCGACCTGCTCGAGTCCCTCACGGGCGCGCGCATGATGTTCAACTACTTCCGCTTCGGCGGCGTGCGCTACGACCTGCCCGACGGGTGGATCGAGAAGTGCCGCGACTTCCTCAAGAAGATGCCGAAGCTCGTGGACGAGTACGAGGCGCTCTGCAGCGACAACGCCGTCTTCCTGCAGCGCACGATGGGCAAGGGCGTGATCACGCAGCAGGACGTCATGGACTACGGCATCACAGGCCCCAACGCCCGCGCCTCGGGAGTCGCGCTCGACCTGCGCCGGAGCAAGCCGTACTCGGTGTACCCGGAGCTCGATTTCGAGGTGGTCGTGGAGTCCCACGGCGACGTGTTCGACCGCTACCTCTGCCGCCTGCGCGAGATGCGCGAGTGCGTGAAGATCGTCGAGCAGTGCCTCGACATGCTGCCCGGCGGGCCGGTCCAGACCGGCTCGCTGCGGGCTCCCTACGTCATCACGCCGCCGCCGGGTGCCGTGTACGTGGGCCAGGAGAACCCGCGTGGCGAGTACGGCACGTACATCGAGAGCGACGGGTCGCGGTACCCGTACCGTCTCAAGTTCCGCGACCCCTGCTTCTGCAACCTGCAGCTGTTCCCGAAGCTGCTCACCGGCATCAAGATCGCCGACGCCATCGCCGTGTCCGGCAGCATCGACCTCGTGCTCGGAGGGATCGACCGATGACCGACATCATCCTCGCCGTCCTCCGTGCCCTCCTCTTCGTCGTCATCGCCTACTCCGTGCTCATGCTGGCGGCGCTCGTGAACATCCTTCTCGAGCGCCGCGCGCTGGCCGTCATGCAGGACCGCCTGGGCCCGAACCGTACCGGCTGGCAGGGCACGTTGCAGAGCGTGGCCGACGCCTTCAAGATGATGGGCAAGGAGGACTTCCGCCCCGCACTCGCCGACCCGGTCCTGTTCACGCTCGCGCCCATCATCGTGATGATCGGTGCCGTGGGCGTGCAGCTGGTGCTGCCGTACACCAACGGCCTCACCGGCGCCAGCCTCGACATCGGGCTCATCTTCCTCGTCGCCATCACCGGCTTCACGACGCTTGCGATCCTCGTGGGCGGCTGGTCGTCGCGCAACAAGTTCTCCCTGGTCGGGGCCCTGCGCTCCGCGGCGCAGATGATCTCGTACGAGATCCCCATGATCCTCGGCCTCCTGGTCGTGGCCATGGTCACCGGCTCGCTCAACATCAACGTCGTGGTCGCGGCCCAGGCGCACTACCAGTGGATCGCGTTCTACGCGCCGTTCACCTTCCTGATCTTCTACATCGCCTCCATCGCCGAGCTGAACCGCGGCCCGTTCGACCTCCCCGAGGGCGAATCCGAGCTGGTCGCTGGCTACGTCACCGAGTACTCGGGCATGCGCTTCGGCATGTTCTACCTCAACGAGTACGGCGGCCTCACCGTCATGTCCATGGTCGCCGTGACGCTGTTCTTCGGCGGCTGGCAGGGGCCGTTCGCGGACATGATCGTCTTCTGGAACGTGTCCTGGCTCGGCATCGTCTACTTCCTCATCAAGACCTACATCCTCGTGTTCTGCCTCATCTGGATCCGCCTCTCGATCCCGCGCCTGCAGGTCGACCAGCTCATGGCGTTCGCCTGGAAGATCCTCATCCCGCTGGGCCTCGTGAACATCCTCTGCACGGCCGCGATCATGCTCTGGGCGCCGCACTGGAAGATCGCCATGGCCGTGTTCAGCTGGGTCGCGCTGGCCGCCTTCATCGGCCTCTTCGACCCGATCCTCAAGCGCCGCCTGCGCAAGCAGCGTGAGCGCCAGCCGGTGGTGAACGTCTGATGCTCGGCATGCTGAAAGCCCTGCGCACCACGATCGCGCACCTGCCCAAGGAGAAGATCACCATCCAGTACCCGGAGCAGCGCGAGCGGCTCCCGGAGCGCAGCCGCGGGCTGTTCCGCGTGGTCATCGACCCGTCGACCGGCGAACCGCGCTGCCGCTCGTGCACGCTGTGCGAGAGCAACTGCCCGGTGCAGGTCATCCGCGTGAACCACACCAGCAGGTACGACCTGCCGGTGACCAACACGGCGCGTATCACGCAGGCCCGTCTCGAGGCCCAGGCAGACGTCGACATCAAGCTGCTGAAGCCGGTGCTCGACGACTACTACGACCACGGCACCGGCCTCATCGCCATGCTGCAGAACACGCAGGCCGTGTACGGCTACCTCCCGCGCCTGGCCATCCAGGAGATCGCCCTGCAGACGGGCGTCTCCCTCAGCCAGATCTACGGCGTGTCGAGCTTCTACAACCAGTTCCGCCTCTCGCCGGTGGGCGAGTACATCATCGACGTCTGCCACGGCACGGCCTGCCACGTGGCGGGGGCCGTGCAGATCACCGAGGCCCTCGAGGAAGAACTCGGCATCCCCGACGGCAAGACGACGAAGGACATGAAGTTCACGCTGTCCTCCGTGGCCTGCATGGGGGCGTGTTCCCAGGCGCCGGTGATGCGCATCGGCGACAAGACCTACGGCGGCCTCACCCCTGACAAGACGCGCACGATCATCCGCGACCTCATGGCCGAGGTCGGGGCCGAGAAGGGGTGACCGGAGACACCATGTCCGACGAGACCAGGGACGAGATCACCCAAGTGACCGAAGCGGCTGCAGCGGCGCCGGCGGTCGAGGCCCCCGCGGCCGACACCGAGGCGCGCAACGTGCGCGTCGAGGCGAAGCCCGGCGGCGGCTTCAAGGTCACCGTGTGCGCCGGCACCGCCTGCCTGTTCGCCGGCTCCATGGCCGTGTTCGACGCCTTCGTCGAAGAGGTGCAGAACGCCGGTCTCGGCGACCGCGTCGAGGTCAGCATCATCGGCTGTCACGGCCTCTGCTCCATGAGCCCGGTGGTGGTGTTCAGCGACGACACCCTGTACGGCCACCTGCGTCCGCAGGACGTCGGCAAGGTCGTGGAGGAGCACCTCAAGGGCGGCGCGCCCGTCGAGCGCTTCCTGTACAAGGACGCGCAGACCGGCGAGCGCATCCGCGACTGGCACGAGATCGGCTTCTACAAGCAGCAGACGCGCATCGC
>CAIXSE010000125.1 GCA_903921965.1 uncultured Thermoleophilia bacterium
AGCCCATGGCTGCCAGACAACCGTCCAAACCCAAGGCTCGATCCGCACCGGCGCCGCGCAAGCGCGCGCGCGGTTCCGGCGCCGCCGCCGTCTACGAGGAACTGCGGCGCGACATCCTGGCCCTCGAGATCGAACCGGGGACGCTGCTCGACGAGACCGAACTCGCCCAGCGCTTCCACGTTTCACGCTCGCCGGTGCGCGAAGCGCTGATCCGGCTGTCCGCCGAGGGGCTGGTGCAGACGCTGCGGAACCGTAGTTCCATCGTCGCGCCGTTTGACGTCTTCGCGATCCCGAGCTACCTCGATGCGGTGGAGATCATGTACCGGCTGACTGCCCGTCTCGCGGCCCAGAACCGCAGGCCCGCGCAACTCGCCGAGATCCAGGCCATCCAGCGCGAGCACACCGCAGCCACGAAGCGCGGTGACTCGCCCGACATGGTCCGGCTCAACCGGGACTTCCACCTCGCGATCGCCAGGGCCAGCGGCAACTCCTTCTACGCCGGCTGGACGCTGCAGGTCCTCGATCAGGGTCAGCGGATCCTCGGCCTGTACCTGCACGACGTCGGCGATGCCGAAGAGGCCCTGAACGACCGCTGGACCCAGGCGCACCTGGCGATCGTCAAGGGGATCGAGGAGCAGGACCTCGACGCGGCCGAGGAAGCGGCGCGTCGCGATGCCGAGACCATCGCGACCCGGATGCAGGACAAGTTCGCCTCCCGCCCGTCGGGCAGCCTCTCGCTGCGCGCGCGCGCCGGCGAGTGACCCCGCGGACCTGCCGGCGCCGATCAGACCCGAGACGCCTCGCGCGGTTCCCGCAGCTGTCCACCCGAGGCCGGCTCCGCGGCTGCGAGGATGTCCTGCACGGCCAGGTAGCCGAAGGTCAGCGCGGGGCCCAGCATCGCGCCCGCGGCGGGGTAGGTGCCCCGCATGATGCTCACGGCGACGGTGCCCACTGCGTAGAGCGAGGGGATGGGCTCGCCGTCAGCGTCCAGGACGCGGGCGGCGGGATCCACGCGGACCCCGAGCAGGGTGCCGATGTCGCCCGGCATCATCCTGATCGCATACCAGGGGCCGACGTCGAGCGGCGCCACGCAGGGGTTCGGTGTGACCTCCGGATCGCCGGCGGCCTGCTCGAACGTCGTCTCTCCCTTGTGGAACTCGGGATCCATTCCGCGCGCGGCCTGCTCGTTGAACCGGGCGATCGTCTGCTCGAGCGCGCGAGGATCGACACCGATCTTCCGCGCCAGTTCCGCGATGGTCCGGCCGTACATGAGGTAGCCACTGCGAACGAAGGGCTTGTAGCGGCCCGGGAACGCTGGGACGCGGCCGAGGCCGTACTTGCGGAGATGGCGGTGACTCGTGACGACGAAGGCCTCGACCTCGCGGTCGCCCGCGCACTCCGCGAACATCGCCATCAGGAAGTCGTGGTAGTTGATCGCCTCGTTCGCGAAGCGGCGGCCGGCCCGGTTGACGACGATCACGCCCGGCTTGGCGCGGTCGCCGAAGTGCGAGAAGGCGGCCGTCGAACCGTCTCTCATCGGCACGAGCGACACCGGCGTCCAGGCTCCCGGCTCCGTCACCTGCTCGTCCACGGCGCCGCCGCAGGCGGCGGCCAGCAGGATGCCCGAGCCGTCGCTCGAGGACGGCACGTGGGAACGGTGAGGCTTGCCGGCGCGCACGTGAGCGAAGTACCGCTGCCGCATCTCGGGGCTGCCGGAGAAGCTGCCGTTGGCGAGCACGACGGCGCGCCGGCAGACGACGCGCCGTGTACCTGACCCACAGCGGACCACGGCGCCGGTGACGCGGCCGGAGTCGGTCGTGAGTTCGAGGGCCGAGGTGTTGAGCCAGATCGGCACCTTGCGCTCGAGCAGGGTGGCGGCCAGGCGCCCGATGAGCGCGTTGCCCATCACCATGCGCGTGCCGCGCGGGTAGCCGCTGAGCCGGTCGCGCCCGTGACGGAGCAGCATGCGCGTCACGTGCGCCGCGGACCTGGGCGAGCGCGTCACGTCCAGCAGGTGGGGCAGATCCTCGCGCCCGATGGCCATGCCGCCGAAGATCATGCCGATGGCGAGTGGTGAGCGGATCCGCTTGAAGTGGCTGCCCAGGCGGCGGCCGTCGTAGGGGAGGGCGCCCAGCGTGCGGATGCCGTTCTTGGCGCCGGGCACCCTGCTGAAGTAGTCGACAACGTGCGCCAGCGGCTCGTACTGGACCTCACTGTTGTCTTCGATGAAGGCGAAGGCGGCCGCGGCGTTGTGGATGTAGGCCTCGGCGCGGGGGCGGTCGATTGAGGGGCCGATCACGCCCGGAGAGGTACTCGAGCGCCTCCGCCTCACTGTCCTCGACGGCGCCGTTCTGGCGATTGAGCGGGATCCAGACCTCGCCGCCCGAGATCGCGCTCGCGCCGCCGACCACGTCGGCCTGCTCGCACACGAGCACGTCGAGGCCCAGGACGGAGGCGGTGAGCGCCGCCGCGAGGCCGCCCGCGCCTGACCCGACGACGAGGATGTCGCATTCGTGACGGCTGGTGTCCATGAGATCCTCCGCAGGGTTGTCGGACGTGGCGGGTGCGCGCCTCTCGGGGGCTACGCCACCCGAGCTGACTGTAGACACCTTGTATACAACGTGTCAACAAGCTACTGTGACGAACAACGCCGGCGACGAAGGTCGCCGCGGCGCATGGACAGGCGTCGCCCGGTCTCCGGGGCAGGCGCATCGCGTACCCGACGGGATGGAGCAGCAGATGGTCAAGATCGTGTGGTTCCTGAAGAAGGCGGATCACCTGTCGATGGACGAGTTCAGCCGCTGGTGGCTCGAGGATCACGCCCCGCTGATCAAGACGAAGCAGGCCGCGATGCTCCACCGCTACATCGTCAACATCCGCACGGAGCGCGACGACCTTCCGGCCGCGGCCGGCACGCCGTGCGAGTGGGACGGCATGGCGGAGGAGTGGTTCGAGACTGAAGAGGCGGCGCGAGAGGCGCTGTCGCTGCCATCGGCTCCCGACACCCGCGCCGACGTCATGGCACACGTCAGAAGCATGGCCCGACTGATCGTCACGGAGCACCCCATCATCGATCCCCAGCCGGGCGTCTAGGCTAGGCGGCGGCTCGGGACGCCCTCTGGCGCTGAATCCGCCAGTGCTGCACGCCGGACGAGACGCCGGCGGACGATCCGGTCGCGCTCAGGAGTGAGCCGGTACTCTTGCCGCCACGCGCATACCGCTGCCAGAACGAGCCCTGGCCCGTGGTCCGCGTCTTCACCCGACGCAGACAGATCTGGGCCCTGCTGGACGACTGGGGGACCGAGATGCCACTCGAGCCGCTCGGCGACGACCGCTACTGCGTCGGTCCACCTCAGAGTGGCAGCCGCATGACGTTCGACACGCCCGTGGAAGGCAGGATGACGCGCGTCGTCCTCGACCGCGAGGCGTACTCCCACTCCAGCCTGACGTGACCTGCGTCCGCCCGATCGCGGAGCCTCCTGGCAGAGGGGCCGGAGGGCCGGAGCAGGCGCGGTGAGCGACGCTCTCCAGAACGTCGCGGCGCCGTCGTCGCCGGCAGCCTGCCGGTCCGATGTCTGGAGCTACGGCCTGGTCAGTGGCTCCTTCCTGCTGTTCGCCACGGCGGCGCCCCTGGTCGCGTGGGCCGACGCCCCGGCAGGCTTCCTGCGAAGCCCGGCGGAGGCGGTCGTGCACGCGGATCCGTCCGCTCAGCCCATCACTGGACCGCGAGCGCGTTGAACTGGGTCTTGTTCAGGTAGTGGTAGTAGCCGAACGGCGAACCGCCGTCGGGCACGCCCTGCCACTTCTTGTTCCAGGCCAGGACGAGCTCCGTGTAGCAGATGCTGTGGTTGACGACATCGTTGACCAGCATGGCCGACATCTGGTCGATGATCTGCTTGCGCTTGTTCGCGTCCATCTCGCTCGTCTGCTGCGTCCAAAGCTTGTCGTACTCGGGGTTGGAGTAGCCGGTCGGGTTGTACACACCGAGCATCTGGCTCGTGGAGATCATCAGGGACCAGTCCGGATCGGGCGTGAGCCCCCAGTTGGTGAGCATCATGTCGCCCTCGGTGTACGGCTTGCTGCCCTGGAACATGACCACGATCGGGTTGTCGGCGACCTTCTTGGTCAGGCCCACGCCGATCTGCGCGAAGTCCCGCTTGAGGACGTCTGCCGTCCGGCTGTCGATGGCGATGAAGCTGGTGCCGACGAGCACCTGGTAGTCCATCTTCACACCGTTCGCGACGCGGATGCCGTCACTGCCCTTGGCGTAGCCGAGGCCGTCCAGAAGCCGGTTCGCCTTGGCCACGTCCATCGCGGTCACAGGCACCGCCTGGGAGAGGAACTGCGGGACGTACTGGTTGATGAGGAGCGACCCTCCGGGCTGAGCGAACCCGCTGTACACCGTGTCCATGATGGTCGCGCGGTCGATGGCGAGGTCCAGCGCCTGCCGCACCTGCAGGTCTCTCAGCTCAGGGTGCCGGGTGTTGTTCTTGGAGTCGTTGACGGCGAGCAAGTACGGGATACCGCCGCCGAAGCCCTGGACCTGCAGGTTCGCGTCGCTCTTGACGGCGCCGGCGGACGATGGCGGCATGTAGTTGACGGCGTCCACCTGGCCGTTCTTGAGCGCCTGGACGGCGGCGTCCGCGTTGGTGAACACCTGGTACCCGTAGCCCGTGATCAGCGGCTTGGGCCCGTAGAACGAGTCAAGCCGCTTGAAGACGGTCGTCCCCTTGTAGTCGAGCTTCTGGATCTGGAAGGGACCGGACACCACGACCTCGCCGTCGGCGGGGTCCATGCTCACGCTCTTGAGCTTGGCGCCGTCGCCCTCGGCGTACTTGCCCCAGACGTGCTCCGGCAGGATCGGGAGCTGGAAGAGGTTGGCGAGCAGGGCCGCCGACGGCTGCGCGAGCTTGACCTCCAGGGTCGTGTCGTCGACGGCGGTGGCCGTCTTGATGCCCGGCACGAACGGCGCCAGCACGGCCGCCGAGCCGCCCTGCAGCCGCACGACGGTGGTGATCATCCAGGCGGCGTCCTTGGCCGTGATGGGCTGACCGTCCGACCACACGGCGCCTGAGCGCAGCTTGAAGGTCCACGTGAGGCCGTCGGCGCTCGTGGTCCACGACTCGGCGAGGTCCGGCTGGGCCTGCAGGTCGCTGGAGTACTGCGCGAGGTTGGGATACATGAGCATCCACGCCGCGTAGTCGTTGGCCCACATGCCGACGAACGGGTTGAGCGAGTCGTAGGCGAGGCCGACCGCGCCGAGGCGGTAGATGGGCTGGTCGCCGCTCGGGCTGGCCGAGCTGGTCGTGCCGCCTTCGCCGCCGCCGGAGCTGCCGCCGCAGCCGGCGGCGACACCGAGGGCGAGGATGAGCGCCGCGAGCGCCGCGACTGCCGCCACGCGCCCGCGTCCGGTGTGCAGGGACCTGTTCATGCCGCCACCTCCAGACGCCGGCGTCGTGCGCCGGCGAACGACCGATGAGTCACCATCCGCGTACAGCCACGGTGTCCAGATCACAGACCTCCCCCTTCATCTGTGTCGCGCCCTGCTCCGAGATTCTTCAAGATGGAGTGCGTATTGACATTACGTAGAGTGTGATACTTTTGCGCAATCGTGGACGCCATGTCAACAGATGGAGTGACCCGGCGGCGGCGCACACGCGACGAGACGCGGGAGCTGCTCCTGACGGCGGCGATGCGGCTCGTGACCGGGCGCATGTCCGGTCACCACGAGGCTCCGGCGGTCAACCCGCTCGCCGACGTGCTGCTCACCGACGTGCTCCACGAGGCCAACCGCGCCCTCAAGGCCGAGGACCCCGGGGCGCGGAAGATGACCACCGGAGCCGCCTACAACATCTGGCCGGCGCAGACCGACTTCCAGATGGACCTCATGTCCCGCGTGCTCGACGCCGCCGCCACCCCGGGCATCGAGCGCGTGCGCGCGACGACCCTCGACGGCCTCGCCCGCCAGCTGCCCTGGCAGGAGGTCCTGGCGGCCACCATCGAGACCGACTTCCGCGAATCCTTCGCGGAGCCCACGATGTTCCTCATGATCGGCGTCGCGGCCCTCGGCCCGCCGGACAAAGTGGACGCGGGCGAACAGCGAGCCAACGAGCGTTACCTCGCCGAGACCGGAGAGCTCCTCGGCGCGATCATCCGCTACGCGGGACGGCGACTGCGCCCGGGCCGGGGCATCGACGACCTCGTGTGGGCGATGGAAGCTCTCGAGACCGGGATGCTCCTGCGCCGCCGGGTCGCCCCCGACGTCCCGCTGCGACGCGACGCCGCCGGGCGCAGCGCCTTGGCGAGCGCGGCCGTCGGCGTCGTCGAGGCGTTCACGGAACCCGTGGGAGACACGCCGACGGCCGGCGACGAGCCCGTCTGGGGAGCGGGGTGACGGGACGGGCGTGAGCGACTTCGTGCACGGCGTACAGCTGTCGGTGTGGGACGCCGAGACCTGCGGGCGGGTCCACGAGGCGACGCCGGCCGCGCTGACGCTCGCGGCGCTCTCCCGCGCCACCCTGGTCCACGACCTCGGCTTCCTGGAGTCGGGCCTGCAGAGCTCGTACGAGGCCACCGCGTTCTGCGACGAGCTCGTCGGCTACGTGCGCAGCTTCGCCGCCGGCGTCCCCGTCGACGAAGTGACGCTCGCCCTCGACGAGATCGACGCGGTGGGCCCGGGCGGGTCGTACCTGGGCCGACGCTTCACGCGGGCCCACGCGCGCGACTACTGGCAGGCGTCGCTGCTCGACCAGTGGGCCTTCGGCCACTGGCAGGGCGCCGGCGCGACAGACCTCACGGCCCGGCTCCGCGACAGAGTGGCCGGGCTGCGCGCCGCGCCGCCGCCGTTCGCGCTCCCGGACGCCGCCGAGGCGGTGCTGGAGCGCGAGCTCGCGCGGGCCGCCGCGGAGCGGCGCGGCTGAGAGCCGCGCCGGCCACGCCCCGGGGAGGCCGCGCCGCTCAGGGCAGGGCGCGCCCCAGGCTGGCCATCTCGATGGCGTTCGCGGCGGCCGCCCAGCCCTTGTTGCCGGCCTTGCTGCCGGCGCGCTCCACGGCCTGCTCGATGGTGTCGGTGGTGAGCACGCCGAAGATCACCGGCACGCCGCTGTCGAGGCTCACCTTGGCGATGCCCTTGGCGGCCTCGCCGGCCACGTAGTCGAAGTGCGGCGTGCCGCCGCGGATCACGGCGCCGAGGCAGATCACGGCGTCGTACTTCCCGCTCTCCGCGAGCCGCTTGGCGACGAGCGGGATCTCGAAGGCGCCCGGGACCCAGGCCACGTCCACGTCGCCGTCGGCGACGTCGTGCCGCCGCAGGCAGTCCAGGGCGCCCTCGTACAGGCGACCGGTGATGAGCTCGTTGAAACGCCCGACCACGAGGGCGAACTTCATCCCCGTGCCGTTCAGCATGCCTTCGTACGTGGTCATCGTGCGACTCCTTTCAGCCCTCCGGCCCTTCCTCCTGCGAGTACAGGTCCTCGTGCTCGAGCAGGTGGCCCATGCGGTCCTTCTTGGTGCGCAGGTACGCCAGGTTGCCGTCCTGCGGCGGCACCTCGATGTGCTCGCGCCCGGTGATCTTGAGGCCGTAGCCCTCCAGCGCGACGATCTTCTTGGGGTTGTTGGTCATGATGCGGATCGTCGAGAGGCCCAGGTCGGCGAGGATCTGCGCGCCGATCCCGTAGTCACGGAGATCGGGGGCGAAGCCCAGTTCGACGTTGGCGTCCACGGTGTCGAGACCCTGTTCCTGCAGCGCGTAAGCCTTGAGCTTGTTCAGCAGGCCGATGCCGCGGCCCTCCTGGCGCATGTACAGGACGACGCCCGAGCCCACCTCCTCGATGCGGCGCATGGCCTCGGCCAGCTGCTCCCCGCAGTCGCACCGCAGGGAGCCGAAGGCGTCGCCGGTGAGGCACTCGGAGTGCACCCGCACGAGGACGTCCTTGCGTCCCGCGACCTCGCCTTTGACGAGGGCCACGTGGTGGGAGCCGTCGACCACCGACTCGTAGCCGATGGCCTTGAAGTCGCCGTGCCTGGTGGGCATGGAGACGGTGGCCCCGCGCCGGATCAGCTTCTCGTTGCGGCGCCGGTATTTGATGAGGTCGGCCACCGTGACGATCTTGAGGCCGTGCTTCCGCGCATAGGGGACGAGGTCCGGGACCCGGGCCATGGTGCCGTCGTCGTTCATGATCTCGCAGATGACGGCGGCCGGGTACAGGCCGGCGAGGCGGGCGAGGTCGACGCCGGCCTCGGTCTGGCCGGCGCGCTCGAGCACGCCG
>CAIXSE010000126.1 GCA_903921965.1 uncultured Thermoleophilia bacterium
GGGCGATGCCGTCGCCCACCTCGAGGACGGTGCCGACCTCGTCGACCTCGACCTCGGCTTGGTAGTTCTCGATCTGTGCCTTGAGGACCGAGGCGATCTCTTCTGGGCGCAGCTTCACTCCACGTCACCTCTCAATTCGGCTGTGGCCAGCCGGCGGCGCAGCTGGCGGATGCGCGCTTGCACGCTGCCGTCGACGATCACGTCGCCGACGCGCAACACGAGGCCTCCGAGGATGCTCGGGTCGACGCGCTCGGAGAGCTCGACCGTGCGTCCTGTGGCCTCCGCGACCCGCGCGGCGATCTTCTTGCGGTCGTCCTCCGTGAGGGTCACGGCGGACGTCACCTCCACCTCGACGCGCGCCGCCTCACGGGCGGCCAGGGCGTCGTATGCCGCGCGCACTTCCTCGGTCACGGCGAAGCGCCCGCGGTCGAGGAGCAGCAGCAGCGTGTTGCGCACGAGCGGCTGCCCGTCGCGCGTGAGCTCCGCTACGACGCGGCGTTTCGCAGCCTCGTCGACCTGCGGGTCGGCGAGCACGTCGCGCAGCTGCGCCGACGCGCCGAGCGCGTCGGCGAAGGCGTCGAGCTCCCGGCGCACCGGCTCGACGACGCCGGCCTGACCGGCCGCGTCGAAGAGGGCGCGCGCGTAGACTGCCGCGACCTGCTCCTCGCCCACCGCTAGTTCTCCCTGCCCAGCTGCTCGATGTTGAGCTCGGCCAGCGCCTCGTCGATGAGACGCTGCTGGTCGGCGGCCGTGATGGCGCGGGCCGCGACCTTCTCGGTGGCGAGCGCCGTGAGGTCGGCGATCTGCGCCTTGAGCTCGCGGACCGCGGCGCGCGTGTCGCGCTCGATCTGCTCGTGCGCCTGCGCCAGCAGCCGCTCGGACTGGCTGCGGGCCTCGGCCATGACCTCGGCCTTGGCGTGCTCACCGGTCGTGCGCGAGCGCTCGAGGATCTCCTCGGACTCCTGGCGCACCTTGGCGAGCGTGGCTTCGTACTCTTCGAGCAGCCGCCGCGCCTCGGCACGGGCCTGCTCGGCGGTGTCCATGCTCTCCTGGACCGCCTTGCGACGGTCGTCCAGGAGCTTCTGGATGGGATTGAAGGCGAACTTCCAGAGGATGAACACGGCGATGGCGAACGTGATGAGGGTCCACACCATCAGACCCCACTCTGTGTTCAGCATGGTGTCCCCCGTCCTTGTGACAGCCCGGGAACGGCGTGGGTCATCAGGCCACGAAGACGAGGATGAGCGCCACGACGAAGGCGTACAGGGCCACGGCTTCGGTCACGCCGATACCGATGAACATGTTGGTGCGGACGTCGCCGGCCACCTCGGGCTGCCGGGCGATGCTCTCGAGAGCCTTGCCGATCAGGATGCCGAGGCCGACGCCCGGGCCGATGGCGCCGAGGCCCATGGCCAGGCCGGCGCCGAGAAACGCATATGACTTGGGGTCCATGTAGTGTCCTCCTGGGTGTGACCTGCGTCGTAAGGGTCAGTGGTCAGATTCCAGCGCCCCGCCGATGTACACGGCGGAGAGGATGGCGAAGATGAAGGCCTGGATGACGGCCACGAAGATCTCGAACATGTAGATGAGCACCGAGGCGCCCTCGAGGGCCGCGCCGATGAGGTAGCTCTGGAAGATGAGCGCCATGGCGAAGAACACCGCGAGGATGGCGTGCCCGGCGACCATGTTGGCGAAGAGTCGCACGGAGAGCGAGATGAGGCGGAAGATCTCGCTCACGGCGTGGATGACGAAGATGAACTCACGCAGGACCGGCGGCGCGCCCTTGGGCATCCAGCTGCCGATGTAGTGCTTGAGCCCGTTGGCCTTGATGCCGGCGTAGTGCGTGAACACGAAGGTGAACAGGGCGAGCGTGAGCGTCACGTAGAGGTTCGCGGTGGCCGCGTAGAACGACAGCTGGTGGTGCTCGCCGAACGGGAGCGGGATGAGGCCGATGAGGTTGTTCACCAGCACGAAGAAGAACACGGCGCCGATGTACGGGAACCACGTGTCGACGCCGCTGCGCATGACCGACTTGGCGATGCCCTCCTTGGCGAGCGCGTAGAGGCCCTCCATGGCGGCCTGGAAGCGCCCGGGCTGGGGCTTGAGGCTGCGGGCGATGACGAGGGCGAACACCACGATGACGGCGGTGGCGATCCACAGGTAGACGACCGCTTTGGTGATGGAGAGGTCGAGCGGCCCGAGCGCCGGGAAGTGCACGATGGGCTCGAGTTCGAACTCGCCGGCGACGTTGAGGCTCTCCTTCTCGCCGCCGGGGATGAGGAACAGCCCGATGATGACGGCGATGGCGACGAGCGCCCAGATCCATTTCTTCATCGTGCCTCCGGGCGGGGACGTGGCTTCGACGGGGGAGCGTAGGTGAGCGGGCGGAGCCCGATGTAGACGGTGAAGCCGGCCATGAACGAGAGCGCGGCGGCCGGGAAGGCGGGCCGCGCGAGGA
>CAIXSE010000127.1 GCA_903921965.1 uncultured Thermoleophilia bacterium
AAGACGCCGATCCCCTTCGGGCCGTTCCTCGCCGCGGGCGCCGTGACGGCGTTGTTCACCGGCGGCGCGCTCATCAGCGCCTACCTGGGCCTGGTACTGCCGCGCTGACGCGCCGGGCGTCCGCGCCCCGCCGCAGCAACGTCACCGCGGTGCCGCCTGTGTCACCCTCGCCGGCCGCCGCTCTGCCGTCTACGCTCGTTGCTGCCCGGCGTGGTCGCCGCGGCGACGGAAGGTGAAGCGGCGGGGAGGTGCACGGTGCGACGGCGAGGGAGCCCGGGGGTCACGCTCGTCGAGCTGGTCGTGGTGCTCTCCGTCTCGGCGGTGCTCTGCTGTGTGGCCGTTCCCGGCGTGGTGACGGCACGGCGTTCGTTCCGTGCCGCCGACGCGGCCGGGCGGCTCAGCCTGGTGCTCCGCGAGGCCCAGGCGCGCGCCCAGGCGTCGGGGACGCCGGTGCGCGTCGCGGTCGACGCCTCCGGGCGCTTCGGCGTCTTCACCGGCGGCGGAACGCTCGTCCGCACCGGCGGCGGCGACCTCGGTGCCGGCGTCGTGTCCAACTACCCCGGCGGCGTCGTCGAGTTCGGACCCGCGGGCCTGCCCACGGTGGCCGGCGGTGTGAGCCCCCGCGCGGGGCACTTCGAGATCGACGCGGGGGCCGTCGCCCGCAGCGTGGTCCTGCAGCTGGGCGGGTGCGTGCGATGCGTGTGAGCGCGCGCACGGGCGGCTTCTCTCTCATCGAGGCGGCGGTCGCCGCCGCGGTGCTCGCGCTGGGCTGCCTCGCCTCCGCGGGCGTACTGGAGGTCACGCTCCGCGCCGAGGCCGCGAGCCGGCAGCGCAGTGAGGCCCGGCGGCTGCTCGACGCCGAGGCCGCCCGCCTCGGGGCGCTCCCGTTCTACCTGGTCGCGGACGGCCCCGGCGGCGGCCCATCGTCACTGCTCGGCGACGTGTTCCCCCACGCGCGGCGCGAGCTGAACGGCGACGCGGGGGTCTTCGGCGACGACTCGGGGACGGCCGTCTTCCGGAGCGAGGTCGCGACCGAGGGAGGTCCGCTCCGCCGCACGGCCCGGCTCGTGTGTGAGGGGGACGGCTCGTCACGGTCCGTCCTCGAGGCCGAGATCGCGGGCTACGCCGTCTGGTACGACGCGTGCCCGCCCGCCCTCTCCGTCGACGTCACTCTCGAGCTCCCGTCGCGCGAGCGCGGCACTGCGGTGCGCACCTTGCGTCTGCAGGCGTTCCGGCCCGTGCCCGGGTCCCGCGCGCTCGTCGCGGGCACGCTCGCTCGGCACATCTCTGGCCGGGTCGCATGAAGACGGCCGTGCGCACGTCGGGGCACTCGGGAGTGACGCTCGTCGAGCTTCTGGTCGCCACGTGCGTCGCGGCGGTCGCCCTGGCCGGCGCGTGGGGCTGGGTGTGGAACGCAGGAGCCGCGGCGCGCGCCGCAGGTGCTCGCGCCCAGGCGTCCACGGCAGACGCTTACGCGGTGCGCGTGCTCGCCGACGACCTCGCGCAGGCGGCCGGCCTCCTGCCGGCGCCGGCCGGCCGCCTGCCCTCGGAGGCCTTCTCGCTCGTGCACGAGCATCCGGGGGAGTCACCTGAGACCGTCACCGTGGTCTGGGACCGGGCGCGGCGTGTGCTCTGGCGCAAGGCGTCGGGCACCTACCTCGCCGACCAGGTCAGTGCCTTCTCCGTCCGGTACTTCACGGCCGACGGCAGCGAGCTGGCCGGCGCTTCCGTGGGCACCGCCCAAGGCCTGGCGCGCGTGGCGCGGCTCGAGATCACGGTCTGCGCGCTGCGCGACGGCCATGCGGCGGTCCGTGTGCTGCACGCCTGCGTGGGGCCGGTGTGAGAGCATCCGCGCGCCAGTCCGGCTACGCGCTGCTCGCCGCGGTGCTGGTCACGGCCCTGGCGGCCGTCTTCACCACGGCCGCGGCCGCGGCGCTGGGCGCGGCCCTCGGCGTGCAGGCGAGCGACGCCTCCGCCGGAACCGTGACGGCGGCCGCGGGCGAGGCTCTCGACCGTGCCGCCGCCGGTCTCGTCAGGCGGCCCGACCGCCTGACGTGGGTGGCCGGCGGGTCGTCGGGGTCCCCCGCGGTCTCCTGGAGTTTCACCTGTTCCGCGGTGCCGCGCACCGAAACGACGGCGGGGGCGCACGTCGACGTCGTGGCCTCGGCGCGTTCGGCGACCGCGCAGCGCCGCCTGCATGCAGTCCTGGAGCTCGACCCGGCGCCGGGAGCGCGGGGGCTCGTCGTGGCGCACGACGTGCGTGTCTGCGCGCCGCTCACGGTCTCCGGTGGCGGCCTGTACAGCGGAGGGAGCGTCAGCGGACGGGAGTGGGTGACGTTCGTCGACCCCGCCGCGGGTGGCGTCGCGCCTCCCGCCGACCACGTGCACGGCGAGGAGTGGCCCGTGGCCGCCGTCCACGCGCTCGGCGGCATCTGGGCCACGGGGGCCGAAGTGCACGAAGCGCCGTCGGCGGGGTACGACACCGACGTGCACACGGGGTCCGGGGGCGTGGGGGAGGTCGTGGAGCCGCCGTCGCCCGCACGGGAGACGCTTCTCGACCAGATTGCGGACGTGCGCTTCGGGCCTGATGCCGGCGACCTGGTCGACCTCTCGACGCTCCCGCCCGCGCCGCCGTCAGGTGCCGGCGCGCTCGTCGTCGTCGTCGACCATCGCGGCGCTCCGGTCACCGTGGTAGGGACGCGGGCGGCGGGGGCCTGCCCGGTCGTCCTGCTCATCCGCGGCGAGGCGAGTCTCGGGGCGGCCGGGCGGCCCTGCGCCCTGACGGGCGCCCTGGTCAGCCTCGGATCCTTGGCCGTGGGCGGTCCGGCCAGTGTGGACGGCCACCTGTGGGCCTCGGCGCTGACCGTCGATGCGCCGCTCGTGGTGGCTACGCCGGCCGAGTGGCGACGCAGTCCCCTGCCGGGGCTCGTCACCCCCGTCGTGCTGGCACTTGGGAGGTGACGCCGGTGGACGAACGACATAGGCCTCTGTACCTGGGAACATCAGGACAGATAAACTGTCATTCCTGCTTTGAGCAGGGCAGGGGCCCGGGGCCGTCGAACGTGGGCCCTAAAGGAATCAAACCGGCTGCCGACAACCTAGGGGGCGTCCAGGCGGCGGAGGGGCAGGCATGGCTATCAGCGGTGTGCGAGTAGGCATCGACCTCGAGCAGAACTCCGTGGCCGGAGTCCAGCTAAAGGGCGCGGTCCTCACGCACGTCCACGTCCGCGCCATGCAGGAGGGCCTGGTCTTCGAGGGCGAGGTGCTCGACGGGGAGCGGCTGGCCTCCGAGCTGAAGATTTTCTGGAAGGAAGCCGGGTTCACCGGCAAGCGCTTCTCGCTCGGCGTGGCCAATCAGAAGATCGTGGTGCGCACCGAGTTCTTCCCGGTGATCGCCGACGACAAGGAACTTCGCCCGGCGGTGGAGTTCTGGGCGAACGAGAGCATCCCCATCCCGCCCGAGAACCGGATCCTCGATTTCGACCGCCTCGATACCGTCACGGCCGACGACGGCTCGGTACGGCAGCGGGTCCTCGTGGTGGCCGCGCAGAGCGACATGATCCAGCAGTACACCGAGGTCGCCAAGAAGGCCGGTCTCGTGCTCGACGGCATCGACCTGCAGGCGTTTGCGGTGGTCCGCTCCATGGCGCCGCGTGTGGCGTTCGTCGACCAG